>VGYV01000376.1 GCA_016872855.1 Planctomycetota bacterium | reverse complement strand
GCCCCCAGATGCCCAGGCGGATGCGCCTGTCCGTCTTGAAGATTCGCTGCTTCCTTGCCGTGGCCATCGGGTCCGCTCCTCGCCTCCCCTGTGCCTCCCGCGGAGGCACTCTACCAGAGCCGCCCCGCGCGCACAAGCGTATCAAGGACGAACGCCAGTTGCCAAACGAGGGCGGCTGCTGTAGAATCAGGGTAGTTGAGAGGAGAGACCACTATGGCTGACACGATCGAGCTCGATGATCGGTGGCTGGCGGAGCACCCCGAGGAGCTGACCCGGTATCCGAACGAGTTCATCGCCGTGGCCGACGGCAAAGTCGTGGCCCACGGCAAGGTCTTCGCTGACGTGCTGACGGAGGCCCGCAACCTGGGCTACGAGCCGCTGATGGCGCGAGGCTTCGACCCCGACGTGCTGGAAGTGCCATGAGCGACGAGTTGGTCTTCCCGTTCATCCCCTTCCACTCACCGCGCTTTGGGGCGCTCAGGAAACCCCTTATCCCTGTGACGGTTTGCGGTCCGAAGGGGGCCGCCACGGCCAAGTTCCTGCTGGACTCCGGGGCGGACATCTCGATCCTCCCACGTTCGTTCGGGCGGCTGATTGGCCTGAGCGCTCAGGGCGCGCCCACCGAACAGGTCAGGGGGGTAGGCAGCGGTCCCGTGCGCTATCACCTCTGTTCCGTACGAGTACGAATCCGCCACATCGAGGTTCCCCTCCGCCTCGGCTGGTGCGAGATCGAGGATGTCCCGCTCCTCCTCGGGCGCCTCGACCTGTTCGACCGGCTCGACATCGAGTTCAAGCAACACAGCAACGCCATAGTCTTGCGCCCGGCGTGAGCCCAAGCTCATAGGCTGGTGAAATCGAGTGCGAGCATCTTGGCCATGCGGCGGAGGGCGTCGGCGTGGTCGCCGGGGAGGAGGGCGAGGTGGTGGGTGCCGCCGGCCTCGCTGTAGTGGCGCAGGAAGTCGCGGATGCCGCCCTCGCGGGGGCGAAGCCAGAAGTGCGGCACGTCGGGGAAGTTGGGGCTGAGGCCGCGGTCGAGGACCTCGACGGCGGCGGCGATGATCGAGAAGCCTGTGTCGGGGCTTGCCGCGATGTTGGCGAGGGTGGCCGGGCCGGGCCTCACCCTCATCAGCGCCACGGCGGGGTTGGCCACGTTGCCGAAGGCGTAGTCCTTCTCGACGATTCGCGGCTTCTCAGCGGCCAGGGCGACATTGCACTCGCCCATGTGGCTCATGAAGATGGCGTTGCCGGCCCAGTCGGGGCAGAACATTTCGGTGAACGTGGCCTCGCCGAAGCCGGCCATGAGCGCCGCGATGAACGAGGCGGTCAGCACGTCGCCCTCGCCCGCGTAGCCGATGCCGCGCGCCATGCCCTTCGATGCCTCGAGGAAGGGGACAGTCGGCGTGCCGGCGCGGTCGAAGGCCTGGAAGTTCATGGAAAAGGCGTCGGCGCCCGCCTTCTTGAGGATCGCTCGGAGGGCAAGGCCGACGCGGTTCGACTCGCGGAGCACCTCAGGGGGGAGGCCCGACAGGTCGAATGCCGCCGCGTCACGCTTCGCCTCGGCGTGGAGTTGGGCGTCCGTGACTTTGGCAATGCTCCTGGCAAGCTGCGCCAGGGACACCTTCCTGACCTGCGCGCCAAGGCTCTCCTCCAGATCGTCGGGCTCGACGGCGAAGTCGCCCATGCCCTCGAAGGTCTCGCCGACGAGCACCGTCGTGCAGGCACGCAGGGCCGAGACGGCGCGGGCGGCACGGGCCGTGGCCACGGTCTCGTCGAGGAACGCCTCGTCCGCGATGTGCCCGGCGACGACGTGGTAGAGCCGCTCCATCCCGCGCAGCACGCTGGCGAGGTCCTGCACGCCGTGGATGCCGTGGTTGGCAAACATGTCGTCGCGGGTGGCCGATTCGTCGAATCGGGCGGCCTCCGTCGTGTCGAGGAGCGCCAGGGGCAGGCCGGTCTCGGCTATGGCGTCCGCCGACTCGAGGGAAGGCGAGTAGGCCAGGTGCACCGTCGCGAGGAGATCGATGTCACTCGAGGCCAGGGAGTCCACCGCTTGCTTCACCTCCTCACGTGCGCAGCAGACGGGGGCGAGCTCGACATCGAGGCCGCGGGAGCGGAGGCGGTCGGCCAAGGCGCGGGCGAATGCCTCACGGCCGGCGCGGTGCTGCGGCACGACCTTGTCGTACAAGGCCAGGTAGAGTGGAAGAAGGCCAATTCGCGGGTCTCTCTTCGCCATCGGTGTTCCTCTTGTAGGCGGGCCATCCCTGGCCCGCGGGGATCATCGCGGGGCAGAGACGCCCCGCCTACAGCCAACCAGGTTGGCGGCGTTGCGGTGGAAGATGTCGTCGAGGGCCTCGCGCGGCAGGCCGCGCTTGCGGCAGGCGCGGAGGACCGCTCGGACGGTCTCGTAGGCCATGAACGTCATCGGGAACTCAGCGCCCCGCGGCGGCGAGACGGAGTTGGGGCACGGCTTCTCCGTGAGGAAGAAGCAGTGGCGGTTCACGCACAGGTGCCGCCCGCGCAGGAGGGTGACGGGCATATCTGAGCCGTAGATGAGCCGCCTGTGGCCCGCGTGCTCCAGCACCACCTCGATGGTCTCGGGGTCGTCCACGGCGGAGACGTCGAAGCACAGGTTCGGGAAGCCCTTCCAGGTTCCGATGGCCTGCTCGATGTAGTAGGGGCCGTAGGAGCGGCCGCAATGGGCGATGACGAGCTTGAGGGTGGGCCAGCGCTCGCAGATGCGGGCCACGTCGCGGATGTTCGCGGGGTCGGCCGCCCGCTGCTTCCTCGGGATGTGCAAGATGACGGCTAGGCCGCGGGCGACCGCGACCTTGAGATGGTCGGCAGTAAGGAAGTCGCCGATGCGGGTCTCGCCCTTGTGAGGCCTGGCGAAGCTGAGATAGGGCTTGAAGCCGACGAAGCCGCCAGCCTCGACCGCGGCGTCGAGTTCCTTCGCTCGCATGTCGGGCCGCACGATCATCAGCGGGTGCAGGTGGGGGTGCCTGCGGCCGAGCGAGGCGATCCAACTGTTCGCACGCTCGATGTCAATGACCGTGTAGGGCGCGTGGAAGACGAATGCCTCCCACCGCTGCCGCGGGAACAGCCGCCGCATCGTGGCGTCCAGGTGGCGGGGCGTGAAGTCCACGGCCACCGGCTCGGGCGCGGTCGTCTTGAGCTTGCGTGGGTCAATCCCCGGCAAGTAGTCCGAGCGGCGGACGAGGTGGACGTGGGCGTCGAGAATCCGCTCGGGCAGATACGGCGCAATCTCCTCGCGGTAAACTGGCTGGTCAATCTGCCTGAAGTGCTCGGCCTCGGTGAGTCTCATTGCCTGCCTCTCTGGAACCGCTCGTAGAGCGTGTCATAGGTCTGCCGGAGCTTGGGCCGCGGCCACACTTGGGCGGCGGGCGCCGGCCAGGGCGCGTCGGGCGGGATGAGGCCCGTGGCCTCGCCGGCGAGGCGCGCCGCGCCGTAGGCAGCGACATCCTGCGTGCCCGCGACATCGAGCGGGAGGCCGACGGCATCGCACAGGATGCGCATCCAGGCATTGGAGCGGGTTGCGCCGCCCACGGCCCTGAGGGCCGCCGGGACGCAGCCGGCGGCCCGCATGCGGTCGAGGAGCGCGCACAGGCTCAGCGCCGGGCCTTCGAGCACGGCGCGGCAGAGGTGCCCGAAGGTGTGGTGCAGGGCCAGCCCGAGGAAAGCGCCATCGCCCCCTGAGACTGGCGGGAGGAAGATCGGGGCGTCGGCCGACGGCTTGACCGATGCTGCGGCAGCCTCCAGTTCCTCGAACGGCAGCTCGGGCCACGCCGCGGCAGCGTGCCGGAACCAGTCCACCGCGGCCCCTACGCTGGAGCAGGAGCCGAGAAGCCCCCAAAGGCCCTGCGTGAGGGCCTCGGCGGGGGCGAGTTGGGCATCGTGGTCGAAGCGTGGCTCCGCGGCCATCGTCAGCAGCACCCAGGCCGTGCCACAGGAAACAATCGTGTCGCCCGCGGCGCGGCAGCCGGCGCCGAAGGCGGCACAGTACTGGTCGTGGCCGCCGGCGACGACGGTGACGCCGGGCGAGAGGCCAAGGTCCTCGGCCGCCTCGGGCCGAATCGGCCCGAGCGGGGTGCCCGATGGCACGACCCGCGGCAGAGAGGCCTCCTCGATGCCTCCGAGCGCGAGGAGCTCGGGGTCCCAGCGGCGCTCGCGCACGCTGTAGAGCATCGTGATCGCCGCGTCGGAGGGATTCGTCGCCGCCTCGCCCGTCAGGCGCTCGACAACGTAGGAGTCCACAAAGCGAACGCGGGGCACGGAGGCCCCGCCCACAGGCCTGAGGCGGATGAGTTGGGCGAGCGGGAGACAGCCGAGGCGAAGGCTCCACCCTGTCTTGCCGTAGTAGAAGGCGTCGTCGCGGCCGCAGAGGAGCGCGGCTCCGATGGCCGCGGGACGCGTGTCCATCCAGGAGATGGCTCTGCCCACAGGGGTGCCGTGGGCATCAAGGAGGATGAGTGTGCCGCCCTGGGAGGAGAGGGCGAGGGCGCCGATGTCGCCGGGCAGAGAGACGCTCCGCACGGCGGCCACGGCATCGAGCCAGATGGATTCCACAGGCTGCTCGACAAGGCCGCCCGACCCTCGCACGAGATGCGTCGGGGCGGAGCCGGAGGCGACGATGGCGCCGCGTTCATCAAGGACGATGGCCTTGACCGCCGTGGTCCCCAGGTCAATTCCCAGGGCGAGTCCCTTCACGATCGTTCCTCGACAAGGGACAGCCGACCCCCCTCTCCCTCGGGGAGAGGGTGGGGGTGAGGGTGCTTCGCCGCCCAGACGCGAGCGCACAAGGCACCCTCACCCTATCCCTCTCCCCAAGGGAGAGGGAAGAGGATGCTCAGCGCCGCCACGGGCGATCCTCGAGGAGCTGGCGGAAGGCGCCGACCGCGAAGTCGGCCACCGCGTCGTCGAGGAGGAGGGCGAACTTGGTGAGGACGGTGCTGTGGCCCTCGTGGTAGGCGTGAGCGCGGACCCAGAGGCCGCGCTCGACCGCTGCCTTGTGGAAGCCCAACGCGTCCTCGCGGCGATGGAACTTCAGGCCGCTCATGTGGCCCGCCCCGCGCACCTCGGCCAGGAGGTCGGGGAACTCGCCGCACAGGGCGGCCATCTTCCGGTGATAGCTGTCGCCCACGGCGCCGATCCGCTCGGCGTGGCGCTTGATGAGGGCAATGCAGCCCAGGCCCACCGTCGCCGCCAGCGCCGCGTTGCCGTTCGTGCTGATCGCGTCGTACTGGGCGAGGCAATCGAGCTTGCTCTTGTAGAGCAGCGCCGAGAGCGGATGGAAGCCGGCCGTCATGCCCTTGCCCAGCACCACGAAGTCGGGCACAAATGCAGGCGTGGCACGGCTGGCTTGCCCAGCCGTGTCGCTGCTGTGGGGGGGGCCTCCGCGCCCCGCGCGGGGCAGGGACGCCCCGCCCACAGATGTGCCACATCGGCGGAACATCATGACCTCTGGGAACCAGAAGCCGGTCTGAATCTCGTCAATCGCCATCAGGGCGCCGGCCTGGTCGCACAGGCGGCGGGCGAGCTGGAGGTATTCGGGCCACACGAGGATGGCCTCGCGGTTCATCATTACCGGCTCGGCCCAGAAGGCGGCGACCCGTTCACCGTGCTGGGCGAAGGCCTGCTCCAATTCGTCGGGGGCGTTGGGCTGGACGGCGACGACCTCGACGTTGGCGAAGAGGCCGGGCCACATGCCCCGCAGGTGCTGGGCGAAGAGGTCGGTGCCGTGGTAGTTGCCATCGAGGACGACGAAGACGGGCGCCCCCCTGCCCTTCTTGTCGGCCGCGTAGTGGACGAGCGCGATCTTCATCGCCGCGGCGCAGGCCACCGTGCCCGTGCACACGCCGAGCAGCACCGTATCCAAATGCGGAGTGCGGAGTGCGGAGTGCGGAAGGGGGGGAGCCGAGGCAGCCAGTCCAGATGCCGCATGCCCAATTCCACATTCCGCATTCCGCATTCCGCATTCCGCGATCTCCACCAGGCGGGCGGCTAGTTGCTTCACGGGCGCCTGCGGGATATTGCTGTGGTTGTCCCACACGATGCCGCGCTGCATGGCCTCGATGGCGAGGGCCTGGAGCTCGGGGTGGGCGTAGCCCCAGGTCATCTGGTAGTGGCCGGCCGTGCAGTCGAGGTAGAGGCGGCGGTTCTCGGCGATGTAGAAGAGGCCCTGCCCGGCCAACAGGTCCTCGCCCGATGGCACCGCGGCGCGGCCGTAGGACTTCTGGAACCATCGCTTCGGCGCAGCCTGCGCAGCCGGCGCCGAGGGAACGACGGCCCCGACGCCGCCGAGGAGCCGCTCGGGGGGCGTGGAGTCGAGGAAGCGCTTCGCCGCGTCGAGCGCGGGGCCGAGCTCGCTCCAGGCCGCGCCCATCGCATCGCCAAGCCGCAATTCGCCCATTGCACCCTCACTCGCCGGCCAGCCGCTCGACGCGGGCCATCATGGCCCGGTAGCAGACGACGGCAAAGACTATGAAGAGGATCGAGAGGAGGACAAAGACGCCCTCCACCGAGTCCGCCCCGCGGAAGAGGAAGAACGCCAGGAAGAGGAACATCACCCAGTTGCCCACGATCCAGATGCCGAGCGCCGCGGGGGCGCCGGCCCGCTTGAGGATGAGCGAGAAGTAGCCCGCGAAGCTCACGAAGGCGATGTACTGGCAGATGAAGTGCCAGCCGAACACCGTGCCGAGGAGGTCCTCGACCCCATCCTCGAAGCCCTGGGGGCACAGGGCCGCGCCGATGAGGAATGTGACCAGATAGGGCACGAGGGCCGGCAGGACGCCGACGAACTTGGACCAGGCGAGGCGCCGCGTGGAAATGGGCAGCAGCATCAGCTCGGGCAGCGTGTGCCACTGGGCCTCGGCGCGGAACATCTTGGAGACGTAGCCCACGAGGTCGAGCGCTCCCACGCCCAGGGAGCAGAACATCAGCATCCCGCCCACGTCCTCGGCGCGGACCCGGCGATAGCCGTCCAGGCTCGCAATCCACGCGAACACGCCGACCAGAAGCCCCATGCCGACGAAGCGGCCGAGGATCATCAGGCGCCCGCCGGCCAGGAAGTGGAAGTCCTTCCACGCCAGGGCCAGCCCCCACGGGCGGCTCACCCCCAGCCACCGCAGCGGCGACCAGCGCCCGAGGAACAGCGCCCGAGCCGGCGACGCCTCCTTCTCCTCCCGCGTGAAGAACTCGAAGGTCCACCACGCCAGGCCGAAGAAGGCCAGGGCGGCGACGACGTTGCTCACCACCTGGGCGCACAGCGGCCCCTCGTCGAAGCCCGAGGCCATGATCTGCTCGACCCGCCGCCACGGGTTCGCCTCGATCAGCGCGCCGGCCACCCCTTCGAGCGCCCAGCGGACGCCGCTGTTGTAGGGGAACTCGGACGCGAAGCTGCGGCACAACGGCCCGCCTAGCAGGAACCCGCCGATGGCGAAGCCCGTCACCACCGTCGCCGTCCGCACCTGGCGGCACATCACGGACGCGAAGAGGGCGACGTTGCACAGCAGGAGCAGATAGGCCAGGATCGTGGCATAGGCGGCGACGACCTGGCCGAGCGACACGCCGCCGAGCGTGATCGCCAGGAGGGTGAAGGGCACTTGTGCGAGCAGGAGCATGATGACGCCGAGGAGGCGGCCGGTGGACTTCCCGAGGAGGATGGCCAGGGCATTCAGGTCGCTCATCTTCAGGAGGCCCAGCGTCGCCTCCTCCTTCTCCTCGGCGATGGCGGAGGCGAAGTAGCCCACGCCGGCCAGAGTGATGAACAGGAGGGTCGTGTAGACGACCGAGGAGAAGAACCGCAGGCCCGCGGCCCCGAACAGCTCGCTGGTGATGTGCGCGCTGATGAGGCAGAAGAAGATGAAGATGGCGAGGCCCAGGCGCTTCGCGTAGGTGGCCATCGCGCGCGACTCCACCCGCAGCGACCGCTCGAAGAGGGCGAAGATGGGGAGGCTCACCAGCGCACCTCGCTAGCCTCTTCTCGTCGCGAAGCTCCTGCTTCGCGACGCGCATCCCGAAGCTCCTGCTTCGCCCCTTCGGGGGCAGGAGCCCCCAGGAGCGCGTTCCCAAGCAGGAGCTTGGGAACGAGAGGAATCGAGGACGATTGGGGAATCACGTCGGCACCCCCGGCTCCGTGAGGTCCATGAACGCCTCGCTCAGCTCCCGCACGCCCTTGGTGAAGGCGACGACCTGGGCGTTGGCCCCGAGGGCCACGGCCAGAACCTGGTTCGTGGTCAGCCGCTGCTTGTAGAATGTGACCCGGTAGACCGGCTCGTCATCGTCCTTTGTGACGCTTGCGACGCCCTCGGTCTTCTGAAGGGCCTCGGCGGCCTCGGGGCACTCGGC
>VGYV01000375.1 GCA_016872855.1 Planctomycetota bacterium | reverse complement strand
TCGCTGGCGAGCGGCGCAGCCCAGCGGGGGCGGCACTTCCGGAGGCCGAGGCGTCTGTAAGCGCGCAGCATCGTTCGCCCAGGCCGGCAAGGAGTAGCCATGGTCCACGTGATCGCCAACATCGAGTTGAGGCCCGGCGCCCGCGATGCCTTTCTGAAGGTGTTCCGCGCCCTGGTGCCCAAGGTGCAGGCCGAGGGCGGCTGCCTCGAGTATGGCCCGACCCTCGACGCGAGGACCGACATCCGGGCGCAACTGCCCTTCCGCGAGAACGTCGTGACAATCGTCGAGAAGTGGGAGGGCCTGGACGCGCTCAAGGCCCACTTGGCCGCGTCGCACATGGCTGACTATCGCGCGGTGGTGAAGGACCTGGTGGTGAAGGTGACGCTTCAGGTCCTCGAACCCGCATAAGCAGAGGATTCGACAGATTCGACTAATCCGACTGATTCGACCGATCGGGCGGATCGGCCCCATAGGGCAAAGCCTATGAAAAATGCCATGTCCTCCCGCGAGCGGGTGCTCGCGGCCATCGAGCGCAAGCCCGTGGACCGCGTGCCCACGGACATCTGGGCGACGGGCGAGGTGTGGGCGAAGCTCCGCGCGCACTTCGGCGAGGGGGCCGACATCCCCAGGCTGCTGCACATTGACGGCTTCGCGGGGGTCGGCCCCAAGTATGTCGGCCCGCCGCTGCCCGCCGTGCCCGCGGGCGAGAGCGTGGACATGTGGGGCATGCGGAGCAAGCCGATGGCCTACGAGGGCGGCGTCTACGCCGAGCAGGCGTTCAACCCCCTCGCCGCGGCGGAGACGATTGACGACCTCGAGGCCTACCGCTGGCCGAGCGCCGACTGGTTCGACGTGTCCGAGATGCGCGCCACGGCCATCGAACGCCGCAAGACCCACGCCGTCATGTGCGGCTACATGGCCCCCTTCTACCAGCACAACCTGCTCCGTGGCCTCGAGCGTTCGCTGATGGACCCGCTGCTGAAGCCGGACTTCACGCGCCATCTGCTCGCGCGGATGTGCGATTTCCTCTTCGAGCACCACCGCCGCATGTTCGCGGCCTGTGAGGGGCTGATTGACGTGGCTCAGGTTACAGATGACCTCGGCTCTCAGCACGGGCCGCTCATCAGCCTGGCCGTCTACCGCGAGTTCTACAAGCCACACCACGCCCGCTTCATTGCCCTCTGCCGCGAGTTCGGCATCAAGGTCTTCCACCACGACGACGGCAGTTGCCGAGCCTTCCTCCCGGACCTCGTTGGGATGGGCATTGACATCCTCAACCCCGTGCAGTGGACCTGCCCTGGCATGGACATGGGCGAGTTGAAGCGCGAGTATAGCGGCCGCTTGTGCTTCCACGGCGGCGTCGAGAACCAGCGGATTCTGCCCTTCGGCACGCCCGCCGAGGTCCGCGCCGAGGTCCGCCACTGCATAGACACGCTGGCCTCCGACGGCACAGGCTACATCCTCGCCCCCTGTCACAACCTTCAGGCGGTCAGCCCCGTCGCCAACATCCTCGCGATGTACGACGAGGCGTGGACATATGGGGTGCAATAACGGGGGGAGAAAAGGGGACATTCTCCTTTTCTGCGCAGCAGCCTTCGGCGCCCCAAGGGGGCGAAAAGGTGAATGTCCCCTTTTCTGCCCAGGAGGCCGACGGCGACTCCGCGCGCAAGCCCGCTATTGCAGCCGGATGTATGGGCAGCCTTGACGCGCCCGCGGGGGCAGCCTATAATGCTGGGGAGTGGCTGAGCGGGAGTTGCAGCAATGCCGGAGGCGGGCGTTAACATGGAGCAGGATCCGCTGGTGGGCAAGACGCTCGGGGGTTGCAGGATCCTCCGGCGGATCGGGCGGGGGGGCATGGGCGTGGTCTATGAGGCGGAGCAGACGAGCCTGCGGCGCATCGTGGCCCTCAAGGTGCCCCTGCCCAGCCTGATGGCCGAGGACAGGACGTACGCCGAGAGGTTCCTGCGCGAGGCGCGCACCGCGGCCCGACTCAACGACCCCAACGTGGTGCAGGTCCACGACGCCGGGACGGATGGGCAGTACTACTACATGATCATGGAGTTCGTGGACGGGGAGGGGCTGGACAAGCGGATCCGTCGGAAGGCGACGCTGCCGGTGAGCGAGGCCCTCGCCATCACACTCCAGGCGGCCCGCGGCTTGGCCGCGGCCCATCGGGTGGACCTGATCCACCGGGACATCAAGCCTTCGAACTTCCTGATCACGCAAAAGGGGATCGTGAAGCTGGCCGACTTCGGCCTGGCCAAGGCCGTGATGGGGGTGCCGGACCTCACGTTCTCCTCAGCCGTCGTGGGCACCCCCGAGTACATGTCGCCCGAGCAGTGCAAGGGGGAGGAGCTGGACCCCCGGTCCGACATCTATTCGCTGGGCACGAGCCTGTACGAGATGCTCACCGGGCGGCGGCCCTTCGACGCCCAGACCAAAGTGGCCGTGATGTACAAACACGTCCACGAACCCATCCCCACCGACCTGCGGCGCATGCCGGGCATCTCCGCCTCCGTGGCGGCCATTGTCGAGCGCATGCTCGCCAAACGCCCCGAGGAGCGCTTCCAGTCCGCCGAAGAGCTCATTGCCGCCCTCAAGCCCATCCTGCGCGAGCCCCAGCCCGACGCGAGGCTGCTGGCTCCCGAGAGGCCCGCCATGGCCTCCGTGCCCGGAGCCGCTCCAGCCGTCGAGCGGCCCCCGGCGGGCGACGGCACCGAGGGGGCCATCCGGGCGCAGCAGGAGGCCCTCGAGCGGTGGCGGGAGCTGAAGCGGAGGAAGCAGTTGATCGCCCGCTGCGCGCTCTTGTCGGCCGGTGCCCTGGCGGTGGGCGTCCTCATCCTCGTCCTCGTCGCAAGCGCGGCCCGGCCGAACCGCGACCGTCGCCCGGACGGAACGGGCGGCCTCCCCACCCCGCCCGTCTGGGCCAAGGTGTCGCTGCGCCAGCGGCAGATGGCCCACCAGGCGGGGGTGCCGGTGGCCATCGAGATGCCGCTGGAGGGGGCGCAGCCGCTCCGACTCGTCTACGTGGCCCCAGGCGAGTTCACAATGGGCGCCACCACGTTCGACTCCGTGCGGCCGCACGACGAGCTGCCGCCCCACCGCGTGCGCATCACCAGGGGCTTCTATCTGGGCATGTGCGAGGTCACGGCCGGCCAATGGAAGGCCGTCATGGGCAGGGACCCCTCGGACTTCGGGACCGACCACACGCCGGTGGAGTGCGTGACCTGGCTGGACTGCCAGGACTTCATCGAGCGGCTGAACCGGCTCCAGCGCGGCGCGCGGGTCTTCCGCTTCCCAACGGAGGCCGAATGGGAGTACGCGTGCCGGGCCGGGACCACGACCGAGTATCCGTGGGGCAACGGCATCAGGGGGTGCGCCCGGCACTCAAACGTGGCGGACGAGAGCGCCGAGGAGGGCATCCCCGGAATCGAGCACGCTCAGGGCGAGCGCGACGGCAGCGTGCACACGGCGCCCGTGGGCAGCTACGAGCCCAATGCCTGGGGCCTCTACGACATGATCGGCAACGTGCAGGAGTGGTGCCAGGACTACTACAGCCGAACCTACTACTCGACGAGTCCGGTGGACGACCCTCCCGGGCCGCCGCGCGGCAGGGACCGGGTGAGCCGCGGCGGGTGCTGGGCATCGAAGCCCACCTCGTGCCGTTCGGCCTTCAGGATGGGCATTCCGCCGGGCCTGGACGAAACCAACAGGAGCGCCATGAACATGCTGGGCCTGCGCCTCGCCTCCGACGCCGTGCAGGGGATGGCGGGCAAGTGACGGGGGCCGGCCACACCATCGCAAGGAAGGGACCCGCGCATGTACTGGGAAGTGCCGTGCCAGTCCTGCGGCAAGAACCTCAAGGTCCGCACCGAGCACGTGGGCCGCCGCGTGCGCTGCCCGTACTGCCGAAAGGAGTTCGTGGGCACGCCGCCACCGGCGACCGTGGCGCCTCCCCGGACCGTGCTCCCGGCCTCGATGCCCAGGGAGGAGCGGGCCGCGGCCACGGTCCAGGTCCCTTCCGTCCCAGCTCCGCAGCCGCCCGTGTCGCTCCCCTCGCGCGCGCCGGCCAGCACCCTGGTCAGGCCGCCCGGCACCAACGTGAGCCTGCTGGTGACCGGTGGCATCGCGGCCGCGGCCACCGCGCTCTTCTATGCCCTCCTCCTGGCGCTCCCGTTGCAGAAGACCTACTTCTGGCAGGTCCTGTGCGACCGCGGTCCCATCCAGTACTGCACCATGTTCCTCTCCTTCTGGGCGGGAGCGATCCTCGTCTTCAAGTCCCGCAAGATTGCCCGACAGAAGGAGTCCATCCTCTTCGACATGCTCCCCTCCGAGATCTCCCCCGAGATCCGCCCGGACAACGTGGACGCCTTCCGCGGCCACATCAGCGGGCTGCCCTGCGACCCGCGGGACAGCTTTCTGATGAACCGCTGCTTCCGGGCGCTCGACCACTTCCGGTCCCGAGGCTCCGTGCAGGAGGTGTCGGACCTCCTGGGTTCTCAGGCGGAGATTGACCTGGCGGCGGTGGACACCAGCTACTCGATGGTCAAGATCTTCGTCTGGGCCATCCCCATCCTCGGCTTCATCGGCACAGTGCTGGGCATCGGCCTGGCCGTGGGCGGCTTCTCCGAGACCGTCAAGACCGAGACGGTCGCGCCGGCCTCGCCCGGCGCGCCGGCGCAGCCCCAACCCTCGGCGCCCGGCGCCGACCCTGCCGCCGCCACTCCAGCGGCCGGAGCCGGGCAATCCGCCGACTACCTTACGAAGCTCAAGGACTCCCTCTCGGGCGTCACCTCGGGCCTCGCCGTGGCCTTCGACACCACGTTTCTTGCCCTGGTCATGAGCATGCTCATCATGTTCCCCATGAGCTCGATGCGCAAGGCCGAGGAGGACATGCTCATCTCCGTGGCCGAGTACTGCAACGAGAACCTCTTGCGCCGCCTGTCCGAGGGGAAGAAGGAGTCGCCCGACCAGCAGCGGCTGCGGGACGCCGTGGCAGCGGCGGTCGCCGCGCACGAGGCCGAGCTGCGCAACCTGTGCAAGCGCCTCGACGCCACGGGCGAGACCCTCACCAGGAACATCGTCGCCGGCTGGGAGTCGGTGGTCGAGCGCATGCGCGACATCTACGGCCGCCAGCTCACCGACCTCCAGGCCCTCCTGAGCCGCTTGGCGGACGAGCGGCGCGAGTTCGAGGCCCGCGTCGGAACGGCCGGCGCCCAGCTCCGCGGCCTGGCCGAGGCGGCCGCGCCCGCGCGCCTGGCCGAGCCATCCGTTCGGAGCGCCCTGCCCGTGAGCGCGGAGCCGCGAAGCATCCGCATTGACGCCGAGAGCGGGATTCCCACGGAGACCCTGGACGCCGTGCGCGAGAGCCCGACGGCTGCCGCGGCCCCCCCGCTGCCACCGGAACCCCCGGCCAGCGTCCTACCCGTCTCTGGCTTCAGCAGGCCCCAGCGCCAGAGCTGGTTGAGCCGCCTGTTCACGCGCAGGTCGAGGTAGCAACCCGATGGCCAGAAGGGACACCGAGCCGCCCGTCTCGCTCTTCCCGTTCCTGAGCGTCTTGGCCTCCGTCATGGCCGCGCTCATCCTGGCCCTCTGCGGCGCCGTGGTCGGCCAGGTGGGCACCCGCGAGGCGGCCGACAAGGGCGACACGGGGGCCAAGGCCAGGGCGGAGGAGGCGGTCGCGCTGAAGGAGAAGGTGCACCTCACCGAGGAGGAGAAGAAGAAGCTGGAGAAACTCCTGGCCAAGGCCATGGAAACGGCGATCCTGGTGGAGAAGCTCAAGAGCGAGGCCGACCGGCTCCAGAAGGCCGTTGACCTGTCGAAGAAGGACGTGGCCGAACAGACGAAACTCCTCGAGCAACTGGCCAGGCTTCGCGAGCTCATAGAGGCAGCGAAAAGGCGGCTTCAGGAGCTTCTGGCGACTATCGAGCAACTCAAGAATGAGATCGCTAAGGCGGAGGCGGCCAGGAAAGAGAAGGTGAAGGAGCTTGAGGCCAAACGTACAGCCTTCGTTCGCTTCCGCGGGCGTCCCGGCCTGCACCCCTCCTTCATCGAGTGCCGCCGCGACGACATCATCCTCCACCCCGAAGGGACCTCCGTGCCAACGGTGAGGATCGCCAGTTCAGACGAGGTGAAAGCGCTCATCACGAGGATACAGCAGAACCGCGATCGGGGCTGGACTGCCGTTCTCCTCGTGCGCCCCGACGGCGTACGCACTCATGACCTGGTGATGGCCTTGCTGCGAGAGGCGGATGTGCCGCGAGGCGCGCTGCCCGTGCTCGGGCACGAGAAGCTCGACCCCAGCACATTCCCCAAGTCCCCATGAGCGAGGGGCCGACATGGCGTGGCGGCGATCGTCAGAAGCAGGTCTGAACCTCGACTCGCTCCTCGACACGATGACGAACGGGGTGGGCATCCTCATCGTCGTCCTGTGCCTCACCCAGGTGGAGTTCAGCCGCCTGGTGGGTGGGAGCAGATCGGGCGACCACGGCCCCGTGGTATCGACCGGGGAACTCAGCGTCCTCAAGGATAGACTGCGGGAGCTCGAGGCCGCCCTCAGGGAGCTCCAGGAGCGGTGGCGCCTCGAGGAGCCCAGGCAGAACCAGCGCCTGGTGGATATGCGCCACATCGGGGCGGTGATTGCCAAGCTCAAGGAGCTCCTCAAGGAGCGGCCGCTCCCAGTGGACCGCGAGGCTGTCCTCAAAGAGACCGAGAAATGCAAGGCCGAGTTGGAGAAGCTCAAGAAGGACATTGCTCAAAGGCAAAAGGAACTGCTCGACTTGCAGGAGAAGCTGGCTGCCCTCCACAAGCCAGTGGAGCCGCTTGCTCCCAAGTTCAGGGAACTCGGCGTGCCACAGTTCCGCAAGCTCCCGAAGGGCGCGACCTTCTTCTACTACTTCTGTCGTGGCGGCCGGATCTTCCTGATAGACAATGAGGACATGGGGCGCAAGACGGTTGCCGGCATTCGCGCGGCCATCGGTGCGCCGCCGGGCGGATTCCGCTTCAGCACCGATGAACCCGACAAACTGGACCTCATCGCTGCTCACTTCGAGAAGCAGGACATATCCACCGAGTCCCTACGTATCAAGATGGTCCATGTTCGTGGGGTCGGCCTGATGAGGATTCTTCAACTGCGCCCAGAGGCAAAGGGCGAAACGCTTGACCAGCTCATCTTGCCTACGTCTGCCTATAGAGCGGAATTGCGAAGGGTGAAACGAAGCGCTGATCCCATCG
Source organism: Planctomycetota bacterium (assembly GCA_016872855.1). Classification (GTDB taxonomy): domain Bacteria; phylum Planctomycetota; class PUPC01; order DSUN01; family DSUN01; genus DSUN01. The sequence goes on along the minus strand of VGYV01000375.1, from coordinate 1,152 downwards.
TGGTGAAGTTCTTCGTCTGGGGTGAGAACGACAGCTTCAGAACCTACGTCGAGGCGCGCGACATCCTCGATGCGCAGGAGATCCCAGGGAGTTGGGAGCCGGTGGACGCAACGGCGGACCTGAAGCAGTTCATCGTGGGTGGGCCGCCCCGCAGGCCTGAGGAGGAGGATGGTCCAGACTGAGCGCCGGAGGGCCAGCCGCAGGCGCCGCCGGGCACGTCACGCCACCGACGCAGGAGAGCGCGTCGGCACGGGAGCCATCCCGGGCGCCGAAGCATACCGGAGCATCAGCCACCGGTAATCGGCCAGAGTCTCGCGCCTCAACGTGGCCAACTCCCTCGGCGAGCAGTGCTCGTAGTAGGCCAGCCTCCTGCGTTCCTCGTAGCTCAACGGCGTTGCCGCCATCGCCGCCGGGCTCGCACATTCCGCGTTCATCTCGTGTCCTCCTGCAACAGGCCCAAGGGGACATTCTGCTTTCCCGCGAAGCGGCCTTCGGCGCCCCCCTTGGGGGCGGAAAGCAGAATGTCCCCGTCCGCCCCAGGCACCGCACCCGCCTCGTTGGACGGCAATAGCGAATGCCGTGCCAGTCGAGCACCGTCCATGTGGGGGAGGAGTGAGGCGGGACGCAAGCCGAACGCTGCGCAGGAGTTACGCAGTCGAGTGGCGGTCGAGGCCCCCTGCCAGCCAAGTCAGGCCCGGTCGCGCCGGGCAAAGGAACTTGCCGGTGGGTTGTGGCCGCTGGAAGGGGCTTTTCCACGTGGCCGCGGCTCAGGCCTAGTCCGGCCGATGCAGGCCGTAGCGCTCGACCTTTGCGCGCAGGGTTGGGCGGCTGATGCCCAGGAGTTCGGCGGCCTGCGAGATGTTCCACCCGGTCAGGCCGAGCACTCGGGCGATGTGCTTCCCCTCCACCGCCGCCAGCGAGAGATCCGCTTCGGCGCTGGCCTCGGCGGGAGGCTCCTGGAAGACGTGGGCGGCGCTGAGCTCCTGGCCTGAGCAGAGCGCGACGGCGAAGCCGATCTTCGCCCGCAGTTCCCGCACGTTGCCCGGCCACGGGTACTCGAGCAGCTTGGCCATGCAGGCGGGGGAGACGCCCCGGACGGAGCGGTTGTACCTCCTGTCGTCCAGCGCGATGAAGCGCTCGACCAGCAGAGGG
>VGYV01000374.1 GCA_016872855.1 Planctomycetota bacterium | reverse complement strand
AGTCCCCATCGCGGCAAGCCGCAGCCAAAGACGACAGACGACAGATGACAGACGGCAGCCAAGAATCGTCCTCGTCCTCGTCGTCGTCCTCGTCCTCGACTCTTCTCCCGGATTTCTTGCAGAAAAAGAAGATCCTGCGGGTTTGTAGCATAGGGTGATTGTCCATACTATGTGTCTTGACATCGCTTTCTGCCATCGAGTATAATCTGGGGGCAGAGAATGGCGGTGTTCCGGTGGAATGACTGGAACCTGGAGCACATAGCGCGGCAGGGCGTGAGCGTGGAGGAAGCCGAATGGGTGGCGATACACCCCGCTCGGGGGTTCCCTCGCAAACACCGTCGCGGGCACCTCGTACGCGGGCGCACCCGAGAGGGGTGATGGATCCAGGTGGCTTTTCTGCGCGACCGCGCGGTTCCGTACGACCGGCTCTACATTTATCATGCGCGTCCATTGACATGGGCGGAGGAACGGAGGATCGACCGATGAGGACTTCCAGAGCAAGAGTGGCCGGCTACACGATTGACGAGTTGGAGAAGCTCTCCGCTGAGTTGGACAAGGAGATGGTTGGTGTGCCGGAGAACACGCGTCCCCTCACGAGCGCGGAGCGGCGTTGGTATCGCAAGGCCATCGCGCAGACGGAGCCGAAGGTGAAGGTGACGATACGGCTGCGCCGCTGGCAGATCGAGCGCGCCAGGCAACTGGCAAAGCAGAAGGGGCTGCGCGGCTACCAGACCCTCGTGGACCAGATCCTGACGAAAGCGCTATTGCCGTGAGGCCGAGTTCACGCTCGCAGTTGACTTTGCGCCCCAGAATCCCTAACATGGCATCCCGCAAGCTGTGGCCACTGGTTTTCTGTCCCCCAGGTTAGGAGCCGAGGAATGCGTCTGAGCGCGTTGTGCTTGGCGGCGGTTGTGGCCTTTGCGGCGGGGTGGGCATGGGCCGGCGAAGAGGAGTGGAAGCCGCAGGGGGAGGGCTGGATTCAGCTCTTCAATGGCAAGGACCTCGCGGGCTGGAAGTTCAAGGGCGGCACCAACACGTCGTGGAGCGTGGAGGACGGGGCGCTGGTGAACACCAAGCCGACCGAGAAGGGCAAGCGCGGCGTGGACATCTTCACCGAGCAGACCTTCCGCAACTTCCAGCTCCACATCGAGTTCAAGGTGCCCAAGGGCGGCAACAGCGGCGTCTACCTCCGCGGCCGCAAGGAAATCCAGGTGCACGACTCCTTCGGCATCGAGAAGCCGGGCACGGGCCACTGCGGCGGCCTCTACGGCAAGGCGGGGGCCATGGTCAACGCCTGCAAGCCCGCGGGCGAATGGAACAGCTTCGACGCGACCATCATCGGCGACGTCATCACGGTGCACCACAACGGCAAACTCATCCAGGAGAAGGTGGAGCTGAAGGGCTGCACGGGCGGCGCGCTCGATGGCGACGACACGAAGCCCGGCGCCCTCATGATGCAGGGCGACCACTCGAGCGTGTCGTACCGCAACATCTGGATCAAGCCGCTCCCGGAAGAGGAGAAGAAGTAGTTGAGCAGGGCATGGCTGCTGGCCGCCCTGTCGGCGCTCGTCTCGGGCGGCGAGGCGGAGTTCAAGCCCGGCGAGGGCTGGGTGCCGTTGTTCAACGGCAAGGACCTTGCCGGGTGGAAGGGCGTGGGCCGCTACAAGAGCGAGTGGCGGGCCGAGGGCGGCGTCCTCGCAAACCCGGCCGAGAGCGACAACCTCTACACCGAGAAGGAGTTCGCGGACTTCCAGCTCCACTTGGAGTTCAAGCTCCCGAAGGGGGGCAACAGCGGCGTGTTTCTGCGCGGCTGCAAGGAGGTGCAGCTCCTCGATTCCTTTGGGAAGGCGAAGCTGGCGGACGACGATTGCGGCGGCATCTTCGGCAAGCTGCCGCCGGCCGTCAACGCCTGCAAGCCGCCGGGCGAGTGGAACGCCCTCGATGTCACCATCGTCGGCCGCAAGATCACCGTGGTGCTCAACGGCAAGACGACGGTGGACGGGCAGGTGGTGAACGGCGTGACGGGCGGGCAGATCAACGAGGAGGAGGACAAGCCCGGCCCGCTGATGCTCCAGGGCGACCATAGCGCGGTGTGGTTCCGGAACCTGTGGATCAAGCCTCTCGCGGGAGAGGCAGGGAAGAGCGCGAAGTAGGCAGGCCCCCGGCTAGGGCCGGCCACCGCGCGAAAGAAAGGAGTGGGACATGCGTCGTCTGGTGATGATGGTCGTGGCGGTTGCTGTGACCGCGGGCCTGCTGGCCGGCTGCGCGAAGGAGGTGGTCGAGAAGCCGGCGACCCCGAAGCCGAGCACGGCGGCCCCGGCGAAGAAGTGAGGCCGGCGAGCTGCTCGGGGAAGACCGAGAGCGGACACATGCGAGGCGCAGGCGCGGCCCCCGCGCCTGCGCCTTCTCTGTTGGAGGGTCGAGCATGGGTTGGCGAAGGACGCGACGTGAGTTCCTCGCCCTTGTGGTGAGCGGGCCTCTCGTCCAGGGGTGCGGCGCCATGCGGGCGCTCGACGTGGCGGACAACCGCCCGCCCGGCGCCCCAGCCGCCTTCGTGGCGAAAGAGGAGGATGTCAAGTCCGCCCTCTACTTCGTCAAGGGGGACATCAAAGGCGTCCTCGTGCGGACGCCCAAGGGGCTCGTCGGCTACCGCAACAAGTGCACGCTCAAGGGCGCCCCGTGTGTCCTGAAGGAGGGCGCGCTCGTGTGCGTGCTGGACGGCTCGGCCTTCGACCCCACCACGGGCAAGGTGCTCCGAGGCCCCGCCAGAGAGCCGTTGGCCCCGCTGAAGCTCGATTTCAAGAACGGCTTCGTCCTCCTCGCCGCGGGACAGAAGTGACGGGCGCGCGGGCGATGAGCCCTGTTCGGAGTCCCGCCTTTAGGCGGACCGGGGCCGGGGAGGACCGCCTGAAGGCGGGACTCCCAACGAGTTCACCGTTTGAGCAACAAGACCCTGAATCGAGGATATGGAATGGGCCGTCGTGCCGTGGTGCTGGCGCTGCTGATGGGCCTGTGGACAGCGCGAGGCATCGGCGGCGAGGTTGCGTTCACGGACGACTTTGCCGGCTACCCCGCAGGCAGCGATGGCTCGCCCGCCTGGGAGACCACGGGCATCGAGTGGGAGGTGCGGGACGGCCAGTTCGTCGCCTCGGGCAAGGCCCGCAGCTTCGCCCTCTGCGCCAGGGAGCCGGTCGGGCGCGCGGTCGAAATCGCCGCCGTCATCCGCCCCCGCAAGGCCACGGGGACTGACTGGAAGACGGCGGGGGTGGCCATCGTGCTCGACGAGCGGAACTACTGGCACTTCGCCCTCGTCGAAGGCCCCGACAAGGCGGGGCGGAAGCACTTCGTCGAGCTGTCGGAGATGCTCGACGGCACCTGGCTCTCGCAGTACGAGCCGGCCACGCGCCTGACCGAGGCCGAGTCCGTCAACCCAAACTTCGGCTGGGAGCATGGCCAGACGTATTCCATCTCGATCTCGCTATCGGAGAGCGAGGTCAGCGGCTCGCTGCGTTCGCTCGACGGGCGGGTCCTGGCGTCGAAGCGGTTCAAGCTCGACAACCGGGCGGTGAAGGCCGGCCGGCCCGCGCTCACCTGCGGCGGGCTCGAGGTGGCCTTCGACACGGTCGCCGCCCACAGCGGCCAGCCGGTGCCTGAGCCCGAGAAGCCGAAGACCGCGTTCCTCCCCTTCACCCAGGCGGGCCGCGTGCCGCAGCCCGACGAGCCGAAGGGCAAGGCCACCGGCTTCTTCCACGTCGAGGCGCACGACGGCCGCTGGTGGGTGATTGACCCCAAGGGCCGCCCCTTCTACGTCGTCGGCACCGACCACGCCAACTACCGCGTCCACTGGTGCGAGAAGCTGGGCTACGCGCCCTACCACCGCAACATGGCCGCCAGGTTCAAGGGCGACGAGTCGGCCTGGGCAGCCGAAACCGCCGACCGCCTCCTCGCCTGGGGCTTCAACTCCCTGGGCGCCAACCACTCGCCCTCCCTCCGCGGGCGCGGGCTCGCCTGGATGGGCTTCGTTAGCTGCGGGGCAGGCTTCTCCGACGTGAGCGACCTGTGCCCGAAGGTGCACTGGACGGGCTTCCCCAACGTCTTCGACCCTCGCTTCCCCCGCTACTGCGAGCTGCGCGCCCGCCAGGTTTGTGGCCCGCACCGCGACGACCCCTGGCTCCTCGGCCACTTCATTGACAACGAGCTGGAGTGGTACGGCAAGGAGGGCAACGAGTGGTCGCTGGTGGACGAGGTGTTCAAGAAGCCCGCCGGCCACGCGGGCAAGCAGGCGCTCGTGGCGTTCCTCAAGGAGCGCTACCCGAAGGTCGAGCAGCTCAACGCCGCCTGGGGCACGGCGGCGGCCAGCTACGAGGCCATCGCCGCCTCGACTGAGCCGCTGCGGCACAAGACCGAACAGGGCCGGGCCGACAAGCTGGCCTTCCTGCGCCTCATCGCCGAGCGCTACTTCGCCATCACGTCGGCCGCCATCCGCAAGCACGACCCGAACCACATGGTCCTCGGCGCCCGCTTCGCGGGGTGGTTCCCGCCAGGCGTGGGCGAGGCAGCGGGAAGGCACTGCGACATCTTCACCATCAACTGCTACAGGTGGGTGGACCTTGAGACGGGCGTCGTCCGCGACTTCGAGGCCGATCTCAAAAGGTGGCACGCTGAGGCCAAGCGCCCGTTCATGATCACCGAATGGAGCTTTCCTGCCCTCGACAGCGGCCTGCCCTGCAAGCACGGAGCCGGCCAGCGCTTCGACACCCAGGACCAGCGCGCCCAGGCGTTCACCATCTTCCAGAAACAGCTCTTCGCCACTCCCCTCATGGTCGGCTCCAACTTCTTCATGTGGGTGGACGAGCCGGCCCTGGGCATATCGAGCACGTTCCCCGAGGACTCGAACTACGGCCTTGTGAACGAGCAAGGCGAGCCCTACAAGCCTCTCGTTGAGGCGGCGACCAAGCTCCACCCCCAGGTCTACGCCATCCACGCGGGCGGGGTGCCGGAACTGAGCGTTGTTGTGGCCGACAAGCCGCTCCGCGCCGTTGTGACCAACCGCGGCCGTGTAGCCGCTCGAACGGAGATCGAGACCGTCCTGCTCGGCCAGCGACAGCGGAAGACTATCGAGGTCGCACCAGGAGGGTCAACCGAAGTGCCCCTCGCCTGGTTCGCGAAGGACTACTACCGGACCATTGACTGGGGACACGTCCTGGTGGTGGTTGACCCCGATGGCAGGCTCCCCGAGGCCAGGCGGGACGACAACTCGGCATCGCTGGTCGTGGCGCCCACAGGGGCCGAGGGCTCGCGTCAGACGGAGCATGGCTACAACCTGGAGTTCCTCGTCGTGAATCCAACGGGGGACGAGGCACAGGGAAGACCCGTATTGCCCCTGAGCCACCTGCCTCCTGCCGTGAGGCAGTCGGTCAAGGCAGGACGCGTCGGCTTCCACGCCCCGTATATCGGCGAGGCGTTCATCACGTCACAGCCGTCAGGCTTCCGCTGGCCGGCTCAGGTGGACAATCTGGGCAACGAAGGCGAAGTCGTGTTTCTCAGCGGTCAGCTCAAGCCCTTCGTCGCCTACTGGCAGGACATCCTCTTCTCCAACGATGCCCACGAGATGCCGAAGGAGGGCTGGCCCGTCAAGTTCGCTACGGAAGGCGGTGGGTGGAAGGTTCACAGCGGCATCCTGCAACTCATCAAGGAACGGCCGGGCGGCAATGCCTTCGACAAGGTGCTGCTGAAGGGGAAGGAGCTTGGGCTCTTCGTGCCCGTCATCTGGCAGGACGTGGGGCAGGGCATGTGGCCGAAGCCCGATTCGGCGAAGATCCTGGGGGCGAGCAATGGCCACGTGCGCCTCGCATTCGACATCGAGTTCGAGCTGAAGGCGGCCAGCGGCCAGAAGGTGATTACGGAGGTGGACAAGGCGGGCAAGTTCGCCGAGGCCGCGCGGCGCCCGGGGGCGTTCAAGACCTGCTATCGCTTCTACGTATACCACGGGCAGCCCTGGTTCGGCGCGCGGTTCCTGTGGCTGGAGAACACGGACACGCGGGAGTGGGGCTTCCAGGGTTACTTCCACTACGCCCTGTCGAACCTCGGGGGCGACGCCCGCGACGACGAGGTGGGCGGCCCAGGCGTGCCGATGTACTACGCGGGCGACCGCGCCGTGTCGTGGTTCGACGCCAAGGCGAAGCTCCACTACGGCATCATCCAGGGCAGGCCGGGCAACTTCGACATGGTTTTCTGGAAGGACCCCAGCGGGGCACAGCATGCCGACGTGCGGCGCGTGGTCAAGAAGCGGCTGAAGCCGGGGGAGCGCTACGCTGAGCCGCAGCCGACGGCTTACGTCTTCGGCGCCGAAGGAGGTCCTGGCAAGGACGCCTGGATGCCCGTCGCCGACGCCATCCGCCGCTGCGAAGCCATTCAGGTCAAAGTCGTGCCGCCGGCACGGTGAGAACCCTGCTTACATAGTTTCTGTTGCGGAAAGCCGAATTCGCCGAACTCGGGCCGTGCTCGGAAGCCAAAGACTGGCTGAAGCCAGGACTCCGAACGCGTTCGTTCCTTGTTTGGAGTCCTGCCTTCAGGCAGTCTTGGCTTTCCGTAACAGAAACTACATATCCCGTGTTCCTATCGTCCTCGTCCTCGTCCTTCGTAATCGATCTTCCTGGCTTGCGGAGAGAAGAGTCGAGAACGAGGACGAGGGACGAAGGACGAGGACGATTGGGCCAACGCTACGGCACGCCAATGTAGACGAAGTCGTCTATGTTCCCTTCGATGAAGTCCACAATCATCCACACTCCGCCGCACATGAGCTGTCCGAAGAGCATGCCGAGGAAGATGGGCATGTGGCGGCGATAGGCGATGGCGCCGCCGCTCCGCATGATGACCAGCTTGGCCAGCCAGCCGAGGAACACGCTCCACCAGGCAACGCCCGTCACCCAGCAGTCGCCGATGACGAATCCCACATAGTGCACCGGCCACCAGGCAAGGTGGTGGCGGGCGTAAATGAGGAGCGACATCACGGCGGCGCCGATGCCCGTGAACTGCCATCGCTCCCACAGCCACGCCGTTTCCACGGGGTTCTTCAGGTGGTGCTCGCTGAACGCATAGGCCAGCGTGGGCACCCCGAACTGCCGCATGTTGGCCCCGCCCCGCGTGTAGTTCAAGTGCATCGTAATCCAGATCGCCCCCGCCATGCCCGCGACCATGGCGAGCATCATCGCCAGGAACACCCGCCGCGGCCGCCCCTGCGCGTCGTGAGCCAGCTTCATCCCCTGGATGCTCGAGGCCATGACCGACGTGCGGTACTCGGCGGCCCAACTGAACTGGAAGGCCATCTGCACGATGCCCTTCTGGCCCAGGAACTCCGGCCCCGTGCCATAGACCATGAACACCTGCGGCAGCATGGGCGCCGAGGTGAAGCCGATGCCGCCGACCGCGATGACCCGCGTGATCCCGAAGAAGATGAGGTAGGCCACGCCCAGGAACACCAACGCAGCGCCCCACGACAGCCCCGCGGCGTTGTACCACCCGCAGATGAACAGCACGCCTAGGATCGTGCCGAACACCGCTGTGCGATACGACATGATCTCGTCGGAATCATCCACCTCGGGCGCGTGGCGGAACGCCTTGCGGAACACCTGCCGCAGGTGGCCCCGCGCCCGCCACAGCACCACCGCCGATAGCACGATGAGCGCTCCGAACGCCTGGTGCGCCGTGGCCGGGCTGCTGCCCGTGAGCCACTCGTGCCGCCCGCCCACGCTCACCCCCACCGTCTTGAACACCCCCGTCTGTATCTTCGCCAGCAGGCAGAACAGCCAGATGCTCCCCGCCACGTCGAGGTTCAGGAAATACGTGATCCCCACGATCGCGAAGTTCCAGAAGAACGGAATCCAAATCGCGTTGCGGAAGAAGGGAAAGGACTCCATCAGCCGAATCTCGGGGAACGCCGGCCAGCGATAGCGGATGGGGTTGTTGCTGACCACGAAAAACACGAGCAGGAAAGGAATCCAGAACTTCCACGTCTTGAACACAGGCGGGACCACATGGCGGTCGTTCCCCCGCAGCAGCTCGATGGGCGGGTGGGTCAGGGGGAAGGTGAGACGCTCGTGCACCACCCACTGGCGGCGCACGAGCACCATCAGGCAGATCATCACGAAGTAGACTGTGACCATCAGGGCGATCCACCACACGAGCGGCATCACCCAGGCCTGCCAGGGGAGCGACTCGCCGCGCGCCAGCCCGCTGTAGAAGTAGTGGGCCACCTGCGGGTCGCGCGGCGCGATCCAGCTCGGTATGTGCGGCACGATGATCTCTGTCCACGCATTCTCTGGCGTCGCGTAGTAGAACGGCCGCGTGAGGATGTGGAAGAGATTCGTCACCAGCCCCCACGTTGGAATCGCCGAGGCCACGATCATCATTA
>VGYV01000373.1 GCA_016872855.1 Planctomycetota bacterium | reverse complement strand
GGGGCCTCCGCGCCCCGCGCGGGGCAGAGACGCCCCGCCCACAGGGCCAGCGACACATGAGGAGACCGCGATGAAGATGAGAACGTTGGGCCGAACGGGGCTGCGGGTGAGCGAGCTGTCGCTCGGCGGGCTGTTCATCTCCAAGTTCGGCGGCGACTTCGACCAGTCGCGCGCCGCCGCCCTCCGCGCCTTCGACCTCGGCGTGAACTATGTGGACACCGCGCCGACCTATGCCAACAGCGAGGAGGTGGTCGGCCGAATCATCCGCGATGCCACGCAGCCCCTCATCGTGTCCACCAAGCTCGGCGGTCGCCCCCAGCCCTTCAAGCCGCAGGACAAGGCCTGCCTCCGCGCCTCCATCGAGGAGAGCCTCCGCCTCCTCGGACGCGACACCATTGACATCCTCTTCGTCCACGAGCCGGATAGGCCCGGCCAGTACGACTGGTGGACCCGTTCGCCGATGTGGGAGGTCGGGGCGCCCGTGGAAGGCCCCGTGGTCGAACTCCTCGGCGAGTTGAAGGCCGAGGGCCTCATCCGCTTCACCGGCCTCGGCGGCACCACGGCGCGCCAGCTCGCCTGCCTCGTCGGCTCGGGGCAGTTCGACGTCGTCCTCACCGCCTTCAACTACAGCCTCCTATGGCGCGAGGCGGAGCACGAGGTGCTCCCCGCGGCAAAGGCGCACGGCGTGGGCGTCGTCATCGGCTCGCCGCTTCAGCAGGGCGCGCTCTCCCGCCGCTTCGACGACGAGGTGAACTACGGCGCGCCCTGGCTGAGCCTGCCGCGCCGCAACCAGTTCAAGGCACTCTACGCCCTCCTCGACGAACTTGGCATGCCCCTAGTCGAGTGCGCCCTCCGGTTCGTCCTCTCCAACCCCGACGTTTCCTGCACCCTCATGGGCGCGCGCTCCCAGGCCGAGGTCGAGCAGAACGTCGCCTACGCCGCCAAAGGCCCCTTGCCCGCCGAAGTGGTGAAGCGCCTCGACGCCATCGCCGCCATGGTCCCCTTCCGTCCCTGTGAGGAGCGGCCCACCCTCTGCTTCGGCTGGCGCGGGTACAAGGGGCCCGGGCCGCTCTAGCCCTACATTGGGCTCACAGCCCCAACGTGATCACGTGTCGCCCGGGCGGCAGCGGGATGAAGGCCCAGTGCTGGCCGAACTCGTGGGCGGACTCGAAGGGGGCAGCGACGCCATCCGCCTCGCAGCCCCGCGCGGGCGTCTCGCCCGTGGGGACTTTGATGACGAAGCCGTTGCGGTAGCCGCACTCGGCCTCGAAGGAGAGGCGGCCGGAGTCCAGAGCCGCGTTCCGCATCGTGGCCTTCGAGCGGGCGTCCCACCAGCGGCAGGCCTCGTCCAGCCCGGCGAGGACGGGCGGCACGGGCATCTGGCCGATGAGCCGCACAAGCTCGTCAACGGCTTTCTGGCAGGCGGGATACCGCGCAATGTAGATGGGATGCCAGAAGAAGTCGAACGTGAGGCGGTAACGGGCCGCCAGCTCAAGGCACCAGCGCATCTGCTCGGGGCGGCACTCGTCGCCCTCGTAGCCCACCTCGTAGGCCACGACGGGGATTTCGATGAAGTCGAGGCGGGCGTTGGCGTGCGCCGCGTCGTCCCACACGTGGCGCGGGAAGGCGGAGCCGAAGGCGAAGCCGACCAGTCCCGTGGGGTTCAGGGGGGGCGAGGTCCAGTGGATGAAACTGTTGTCGGCGCGCCCGCCCTGCTCGCGTATCCAGCGGGCGGGCTCGGCCCAGCCGGTCCAGCGGCACCAGTGCATGACGCTGCACACTGGGTCGTGGCCGAACGTCTCGCGGAAGAGGCGGGCCTGACCCGCCACGTCCTCGCGCGTGAAGCCGCAGGGGTGGGGGAAGCCGTCAATGAAGTTGTAGTGGAGCGACACCTCGTGACCGTTGGCCTCGATGTGCGCCTTCTCGTCGCGCGAGAGGGCGAAGCGGCCGCCCAGGGGCATGGCGTTGATGTGGTACGGCAAGCCGCGGGCGGCCATGAAGTCGCTTGCCAACACCTGGTTCTCGGGCTGCCCCTCGTCGTCGCCGCCGAAGCAGAGGAGCGCCGGGGCCACTCGCCCCGACCCGTCGCCGGCTCCGGGTGCCCTCGGCGGCACCTGGTGCACCATTGGCACCGGGCGGCGCCCAATCATGTTTGCCAGCAGGAAATGCAAGGCGTCGGCGTAGGGCACCTCGAGGCTGTTCCCGCCGAGCACGCAGGCATCCGAGGCGCGGTGGTAGCCGTCGCCATCGTAGTCGCTGTCCACCGGCCGGCCCTGCTGGATTGCCCACATCGTCTGCGCGAGGTCGAAGGCGAAGTAGAAGGCGTGGCCGGCCCCCAGCTCCCTCTGCGTGATGGCCGGCGAGCCGCTGTCGCGCGCGCGGCTGCCATCGTCGGGCGTGTCGGGGTCGCACAGGAACAGGCGGGCCAGCTCCTGGCTCCCGCTGGGGCGGAGCAGGCGGACCGGCGAGACGATGATGAGCCGTTGCCCCGGGGCGATAGGGGCGCGGCAGTCCTCTGTGACCGGCGAGCGGTCCAGCTCCAGGTAGCCGTTGATCGAGAATGGCCCTCGGGCCTGGGCCACCCGGCCGATCCCTGCGACGCCGAACAGGCCGTCGAGTCCTTCCGTGGCGAAGCCGATGAGGACGCCGCCGGCGGCGACCCACTCGGCCAGCGCCCGGCCGGCCCCCTTGGGCAGCGCCGATGCGGGGAAATCGCCCAGGACAAGGACGCCGACGTGGCTCAGCTCGCTCGGCTCAGCGCAGGCGACCAGCGGAAGGGGCTGCGCGCACGCGCCGAGACGCGAGAGAATTTCCTTGACATAAGCGTACCAGTAGTTCCGCCCCTCGGCGTTCGCGGCCGCCTGGGGGCCGCGGTCAAAGGCGTAGCAGGCTGCGAGTGAGGATGCCACTAGCTCAACTCCTCGACCGCGGCCCGGAGCGCCTCGGCCGCGCGGCGGGCCTTCTCCAAAGGCACCATCGTGTAGCCCAGCACCATCCGCGGAACCACGCGCTCGGCGTTGGGGCAGAGGCCCTTGGGATACGCGCCCCTGGGGAAGACCTGGACGAAGACAGGGTGCTGGTAGGCCGCGCGGTTCGTGTAGCCCACGCTGAAGGGGGCGCCGTGCTTTCGCAAAGCTCCGCGGAAGCGCTTGCGCGAGATGCCGTGGCGCTCGCCCTCGAACGTCGCCACCCATAGGTGATACGTGCTCTGCGCCCCCTTCGGCCCACGCTGCGGCACGAGCCAGGGGCAGCCCTCGATGGCAGCGTCCCAGAGGCGGCCAATCTGGACCAGCTCGCGGCAGGCCCTGCGCGCCTTGGGCAACTGGGCCAGCCCGATGGCCGCCGTGGGCTCGTTCATGCGGAAGTTGTAGTGCAGCCCATAGGCGATGGAGTGAAAGGTCGGCGCCCCGGCGTGGAGCGCGAGCGCCTTGGCGAGCTTCTCGTCGTCAGTGATTGCCATCCCCCCGTCCCCGAGCGAGAGCTGCTTCGATGCCTGGAAGCTGAACGAGCCGATGTCGCCCCAGGCCCCCGCGCGCTTCCCACGATACGTGGCGAAGAGAGCGTGGGCGCAATCCTCGATCACCAGGAGCCCATGCTTGCGCGCGATGGGCACGATGCGGTCCATCTCCGCCGGCAGCCCACCAACGTGGGTCACGATCACCGCCTTCGTCCGACCCGTGATCTTGTCCTCTATCTGCGCGGGGTCCATGTTGTACGTCACCGGCAGGCAATCCACGAAAACAGGCTTGCCCCGCTGGTACATGACCGCCATCGCGCCGAAGACGCACACGGGGTCGCACAGCACCTCGTCGCCCGGCCCCACGCCTGCCGTGGCCACAGAGGCATGGAGGACCGACATCGCGCTGTTCATGGCCACGCCGTGCGTCACCCCGTGCGCCCTTGCGAAGGCGCGCTCGAACCGCCCCTGCATCTTCCCCCCGGCCAGCACCGAGAGCCGGCCGGACTTGAAGACTCGCCTCAAGTACCTCAACTCTTCCTCGCCATATTCTCTCTGGGGCATCGCCTGGGACTCCCTTCTGCAAAGTGCGCTCCCCGCCGCACACGCTCGCAACGCGGCAGCTACCGTATCAAGGGGCCGGCATCCTGTCAACAGCGAGCATGGCACCGGGTGCAATAGCGGACTTGCGCGCGTAATCGCCGTCGGCCTCCTGGGCAGAAAAGGGGACATTCACCTCTTCGCCCCTTGGGGCGCCGAAGGCTGCTGCGCAGAAAGGAGAATGTCCCCTTTTCTGCCCGCGTTGCGCCCGCGCAAACCCGCTATTGCACCCTATGTCACCCAGTTCTGGTAGGGCCCTGCTACACGGTGGAGCCCCCTACTGACCCTGGTGCCAACGGGTTCCATACTTGAACAAGTATGGAATTCTCCCCCCAATCCGCAGTGGGGACGCCTCACGCTCGCCCTCCCCACTGCTTCCATACTTGAACAAGTATGGAATTCCTCCTGCGCCATCAGAGCCTGTTGATTCGCCGGGCCGCCAGGGCCGGCGAGCAGACTCGTCAGCGGTTGACACCTTTGCCACTGCGCGCTTTCATATGTTCCCGGCCACCATCTCAACGTGCCGTGTCCCATGTGGCGTTGATGAAGGGGAACCCTGTGAAGGCCGCTGTAGTCGAGGGGCCAAACCGACTTGTTGTGAGGGACATTCCCGAGCCAAAGCCCGGCGAGTACCAGGCCCTGTGCGAGCTGCTCTATGGGGCGACATGCTCGGGCACGGATTCGCATATCATCGAGGGCAGCTTCCCCTGGATTCCGCCCTACCCCACCGTCCTCGGCCACGAAAGCGTGGGACGGGTCGTTGAGCTGGGGCCAAAGGTGCGCTATCTGAAGAAGGGCGACCTCATCGCCCGCGTGAACACGCCGGCCGTGCCAGGCTACAGCGTCACCTGGGGCGGCTTCGCCGAACTGGGCACCGCCACGGACTTCCGCGCGGCGCAAGAGGATGGGCTGCCGGCCTCAGTCTGGGGCGGCTATCGCGTACAACGGCCGCTCCCGCCGGGCACCGACCCCGCCGCAGCCACGATGTTCATCACCTGGCGCGAGACCCTGAGCTACTCGAACCGCATCGGCTACGGGCCGGGCAAGAGCGTGCTGGTCATCGGCTCGGGCGGGAACGCGCTGGCCTACATCGCCCACGCGGCCAACGCCGGCCCTGGCCCGAGCGAAGTCGAGGGCTGCGCCCTGCGAGTGATGATCGGCTCGGCCACGCGCGAGGCCGCCGCGCGCAAGGCAGGGGCGACGCACTTCTTCGACTACAGGGCGGCGGGGGTCAAGGAGGCAGCAGGGAAGCTCTGCCCCGACGGCTTCGACATCGCGATTGACGCCGTGGGCAAGGCGGGCCTGGGCGACCTCGGGCTCGCACTTCTCCGCCGCGGCGGCACCATCGGCATCTATGGCATTGACGACTACGGCAAGTGCACGCTCAACCCCGACGCCGCCCGGGGCTCCTTCACCGTCTATCGCGACT
Source organism: Planctomycetota bacterium (assembly GCA_016872855.1). Lineage (GTDB taxonomy): Bacteria > Planctomycetota > PUPC01 > DSUN01 > DSUN01 > DSUN01. Next base: position 2,946 of record VGYV01000373.1, on the reverse strand, counting down.
ACCTCGACGAGGCCGAGGCCCACGACCAGGTCATCGCCCTCTACCAGGCAGGGAAGCTCGAGCCCTCAGTCTGGCTCGACCTTGCGAACCCGTTCCCCCTCGACCGCATCGCCGACGCCTTCGAGGCCCTACGCGCCCGCCGCGTCGTCAAGGCCCTCGTGCGGCTGAGCGCTCAGTGAGACAGGCAGCCCCGCCCTGCGCCGCACGCGCATCTCGTGTTGTTAGGCCGCCGCATTGGTTCCATACTTGAACAAGTATGGAACCCTGCCTACGTCGCATGCAGCAGCCGGGTAGGTTTATCGGACGAAGAGAATTCCATACTTGAACAAGTATGGAGTGGCCCAGCCCTGCATCGGACCGCCTCGGCCACCCGGGCCCTGTGGGGTTACTTCGCTTTGTCCTTGCCGGCTTCCTTGAAGGTGAGCGCGGCGGAGTTGATGCAGTAGCGCAGGCCGGTCGGCTTCGGGCCGTCGGTGAACACGTGGCCCAGGTGCCCGCCGCAGCGGGAGCACGTGACCTCGGTCCGGACCATCCCGTGGCTTCTGTCCTCGCTCTCTGCCACGGCCTTGGGGTCCGCAGGCTTCGTGTAGCTGGGCCAGCCGCAGCCGGAGTCGAACTTGTCGTCGGAGGCGAACAGCAGTGCGCCGCAGCCGGCGCAGCGGTAGGCCCCTTTGCCCTTGTGGTCCCAATACTTGCCCGTGAAGGCGCGCTCGGTGCCCTTTTCGCGCAGGACGCGGTACTGCTCGGGCGTCAGCTCCTTGCGCCACTCATCGTCGGTCTTCGTTGTCTTGTCCATGCTGGGTTCCTTAGGTGGGCTGGCGGGCCGCTTTGCGGCGCCGCAGGCATTGAGCAGGGCGAGACACGGCAGGGCGATGGCCAGGGTGAGAACCCTCGATAGCTTCATCTCGGCCTCCTTGTCCCTCTCCCTACTATAGCCTAGACCGGAATGCGTCGGGCCGCAAGGGGCGATCGCTCAGACAGCGCTGGTCCAGCTTCGTCGGCGGTCCAGCCCGCCCCGGCGGGCGGCAGGGGGTAGCCACGGGCGTAAGCCCGTGGAACGCGACGGTCCTGTTGCCAGCCCCGCAGGGGGCGGTAGGAGCCGTGAGGTGCGCACGCCCCGTGGTCTCTGCCGCCCCCTGCGGGGGCTGGGCCCCTGGGTTGTGCCTCTCTCCACGGGCTTACGCCCGTGGCTATCCTCTGTCGCCCTTTCGGGTTTGGGCTGGCGCTACTCGGGGTTGCTCAGAGCTTGATCCCTGCCCCGCATGTGATTACGATGTTCCTGTCGTAGCGGCTACTCAAGACTGCAGCGCCCATAGCCAGCAATGGGCTCCGGACGCTAGCGGCTACGCTTGACAGCGAAGGAGAGAGCAATGGCAACGAGGGCGAACCGAAGGCAGTTCCTGGGCGTGGCGGCGGCAGGCGCGGCGCTCGTGGGGCCGCTGGCCGGCGGCGGACTCGGCGCAGCCGAGGAGCCGGACTGGCCGAAGCTGCCGCCGGTGAGGATTCGCAAGCTCTACGCCGGCACCTCGGGCGGCGCCTGGCCCAGCCCGAAGTTCAAGGCCGACGCCGAGATCGCCCGCTACGAGAAGCTCCTCGCTGAAGTCGAGAAGAAGCTCGGCGACGTGCAGTTCGTCGGCGGCGAACAGGTGAAAAACGCCCAGGAGGCGGCCAAGGCCGCCGCCGACCTCGAGGAGGCCGCCGGCTTGCTGGTGTTCGACCTGAACTTCGACGGCGGCGGGCGCGTGGCCCCGCTCGTCAATGCCGGCCGCCCCACCGTGGTGTTCTTCTACCCCTTCACCGGCCACCAGTGGATGTACTACTCCCAGTGGCAGAAGGCAGGCAAGCGCATGGCCGTCCTCCCGACGAGCGACTACGCTGAGCTTGAGCGCGCCGCCCGCCTCCTCCGCGTGCCCGCCCGCATGCAGCAGAGCCGCATCCTTGTCATCGGCCACCCGCGGGGCACCAAGGCCGCCTGCACGCCCGACGCGGTGAAGAAGAGCCTCGGCTGCGAAGTCGCCGTCATCCCCAAGCAGCGGGTGACGGACATCTACAACGCCATCGACGCCAAAGCAGTGGAGGCTGAGGCCGAGGAGTACTGGCTCAGCAAGGCCAAGAAGATCGTCGAGCCCACCCGCGAGGCCATCATCGCCTCCGCAAGGCTCTATCCTGCCCTCAAGAAGCTCATGATCGAAGAGCGCGCCCAGGCCGTCACCTCCTCCCACTGTATGGACATGCCGGCCAAGGGCTGCCTCGCCTTCAGCAAGCTCAACGACCTCGGCCTCGTGGGCGCCTGCGAGGGCGACATGGATTCCACCCTCACCATGCTCCTCTTCCAATACGCCTTCGGCGTCCCTGGCTTCATCACCGACCCGATTTTCGACTTCGCCAAGAACGGCCTCATCCACGCCCACTGCACGAGCGTGACGCGGCTCGACGGCGTGGCGGGCGAGCGCGCCCCCTTCCTCATCCGCACCCAGTGCGACAGCGAGCAGGGCGTGTCGCTCGAGGTCGAGATGCGGGTCGGCCAGGAGATCACCTGCGCCAAGCTGGCCAACAACGATACGCTGCTCGTCTCGGCGGGCAAGATAACCGAGGTGCCCGACTACTACGACCGCGGCTGCCGCACCCAGATCGTCACCGAGGTCGGCGACGCCCGCAAGATGTTCGCCAACTGGGGCGGGGGCGTCCTGCCCAACGACATGATGACCCTCCTGCACCGCGTCGTCTTCTACGGCAACCGCCTCCGCGACCTGGCCGACCTCGCGCCCCTCATGGGCCTCAAGGTCGTCGAGGAAGGCTAACCCGCATTTCTCACCAACTGCGAAGTCCCGAAGGGACGTAAGGCTATAGCCGGCGGCGCAAGCCGCCGGATCGCAGGCGAGAGCCCCCCAGCCCCGACGGGGCGGCACGACAGAGCGCGGGTGCCGCCCCGACGGGGCTGGCGCC
>VGYV01000372.1 GCA_016872855.1 Planctomycetota bacterium | reverse complement strand
CATGGCAAGGACTTACGCCGAAATACACCTGTGCCGGCGCTGGATCGCCAGCTGCTCGCGCCGACCGACAACCACAACCCCTGGGGGCTACCCACAAAGAACCCCGAAGCGGCATAAAGTAGAATGTCCCCTTTTTTGCGGCCGCTCCTTACACCGGGCTCGTGCTCAGCCTTTGATGGCTCCCACCGCGACGCCCTTGACGATGTGCCTCTGGAGGATGAGGAAGAGGGCAATGGCGGGGACAATCATGATGGCGGCGGCGGCGTTGATCTCCTGCCACTTGCCCGGGTGCCCGCGCTGGAAGTTGTAGACGGCGACGGCGAGCGGCTGCATGCTCGGCCGGCTCACGGTGCACAGGAGCGGGATGAGGAAGTTGTTCCAGGCGTTCAGGAAGGCGAAGAGGCCGACCGTGGTCACGATGGGCCTGGCCATCGGCAGCGCCACGTCGAAGAAGGTGCGGAACGGCCCCGCACCGTCCACCGCCGCGGCCTCCTCGACCTCCTTGGGCAGCGTGAGGAAGAAGCCGGCCATCAGGAAGGCGTTGCCGATGCCCACGCCAGTGAGCCAGAGCACCATGCCCCAGATGCCGTTGAGCGCGCCGAGCGACTTGAGTAGGCGGAAGATGGGGATGATGACCGCCTCGCGCGGCGCCACGGCCCCCGCCAGCATCAGGGCGAGCACCAGCATCTTGCCCGGGAACCGCAGCCGCGCCAGCGCGTAGCCCAGCATCGAGCTGCTCAGCACAGTGAGCACCACCACCGCAATCGTGACCACGAGCGTCGTGAGGAAGTGAAGGATGAAGTTCTCGTTCTTCAGCACGATCCAATAGTTCTCGGACTGGAGCCTGCCGGCCACCAGGAGGCCCCTCCCCACCAGCTCGTCAATCTCCGCCTGGGCGACCGATGGCTCGACGTGGAACTTACGGGCGTAGGCGTCGGCCGTCCAGCGGTCCTCGGGGAACGCCGCGCGGCTCTCCGCACGGCGAGCATTCTCGTCGCGGAGCGATTGGAGCATCGAGGTCTGGCGAGCATTGAGGCCGGCGGCGGCCCCGCCGGGCGCGGCGAGGCGGTACTTGACCTGCGGGAGCGGGGTCTGCCGCTGCGTGGAGGCCTCCTCCTCGGCCTTGAAGCTGGTGCCGAGCATCCAGATGAAGGGGTAGAGATTGGCCACGCCGAAGGCGATGAGGACGACGTGGACGATCAGCGTCCAGGCTCGGTAGCGGAGCCAGGTGAGCGCGGACCGCCTGAAGGCCGAACTACGAACTGAAGACCGCCTGAAGGCCGAACTACGAACGGGGTCAGGCATTGGGTGGCCCTCCTGTGGCGGGCACGGCGAGGCGGCGGCGCCAGCGGCGGGCGATGATGGCGACGTTGACGAACGTGAGCGTGCCGAGGAGGAGAGCGTAGACGATGCCCAGGGCCGAGGCATAGCCGAGGTTCGGCTCCATCCCCTCGGGCTTGGTGAAGCCCCATTTGAAGATGTAGGTGGAGACCAGCTCGCTCGAGTGGTCGGAGCCGCCCTCGGTCATCACGTAGGCGGCGCTGAAGGCCCGCGCCGCCTCGACGAGCGAGTTGAAGAGGATGACGATGAGGATGGGGCGAATCTCGGGAATCGTCACGTGGCGAAAACGCGCCCAGGCCCCCGCTCCGTCCACCTTCGCAGCATCGTAGAGGTCGGGCGACACGCTCTGTAGCCCCGCGAGCAGCAGGATGATCGTGTAGGGCAGGCCGTGCCAGAGGCCGACGAAGATGACGCAGCCCAGCCCTGTCCTGCTGCTCCCCAGCCAGTCGAGCTGGTCGCCAGGCCTTTCCACGAGGCCGAGCCAGTGGGGCAGGTTGCGCAGGCCCAGCGAATCGAGGAGCTGGTTCAGCCCCGAATCAGCGCCCGAGAACAGCCCGATGTAGATCACGCTCACAATGGCCAGGCTCGTGACCAGTGGGATGAAGTAGAAGACGCGATAGACCCGGTTCGCCCGCAGCGGCAGGTTGAGAAGGCTGGCGAGCAGGAACGCGATGGCGATCTGCCCCGCCGTCACAACCACCATGTAGACAAGCGTGTTCGGCAGCACTTTGACCCAGAAGGTGCGGTCCCAGCCCTCGGCTCCGAAGGCGAAGATGCGGCGGAAGTTCTCCAGCCCCACGTAGCGCAGGGGCGCAAGCCCCGTGCCGCTGTGGACCGAGAGATAGAACTGGTAGAGCGAGGGATAGATGACGAAGGCGAAGAGCGCGACGAGCGCGGGGAGCACGAAGACGTAGGCGTGCCAGCTCGCCCGCGCCTGGCGCGCGAGGGCGGCCCAGCCTCCCCTTGCTGCGGTGAACGCCACGAACCCGAAGACCGTGAGGAGCAATAGCCCCGGCACCCAGGCGGCATGCCAGGGGCTCTCCTGCGGTTTGAAGTCCGCCGCCTCGTCGCGGTAGCGCGGCGGGAGCGACTGCTTGAGGGCCTCGACCTGCACCGTGATGGTTCCACGCTTCACCAGGTCCCGCTGCTGCCGGAAGAACCGCGCGCCGTCGCGCGCATCCCAGTCGGGGAAGGTCCACAGTTCGGGAGAGGTCTCGCCAGTTCGGACGCGCTCGGCGAGGTCGCGGTTGGCGGCCTTCGACACAGCGCCCACCTCGTCCCGGGCGGCCTTCACCACGTCGGGCAGCTTCCCCGCTCCCGCCTCGTAGAAGTGCTTGCGAAAGATATCGGCGTGGGTCGGCTGCACGGGGCCGTGGGTCGGCGGCTCGGGCCAAGTCTCGGTCTGGTGGAGCAGGATGTCCCACACTTGCCTCTGGTAGGGATAGGGGAACCACTCGGGGTCATCGAGATGCTTGGCGGCCTCGAAGGTGGTGGGGAAGATGCCGCGGCGGGCCTCGCTCTTGACCACCTCGGGGTCGGAGAAGAAGAGAATCCAGCGCCAGGCGGCCTCGGGGCTGCGCGAGAGCGAGGCGATGCACTGGGTGGTGCCGCCGAGGGTGCGGGGGAGCTTGTTGGCTTCGGGCAGCGCAAGGCCGAGCATTGCCTCGGCCGCCTTGTCGGGGACGGGGATGGGCGCGCTGCCGAGGTCCTTGGCCGCCCAGGGCACGCGTTCGGCACCGATGAGCGCGGCGTGCCAGCCGTCAATGAGCATCGCGGCGTTGCCCGCGGCGAGCTCGGTCCGCACGTCCTCGTAGTGCCGCGACTCCGAGCCGGGCAGGAGGCAGCCGTCCTGCTTGAGCTTCAGGAGAAGCGCGAAGGCGCCGAGGACCGCGGGGCTGTCGTACTCGAAGCGCCCCTGGCGGAAGTCGAAGCCCGTCGAGCCGGCGCAGGCGGCGAGTGGCATGATGCCGCGGAGCAGATCGCGCGGCCGCTGGCCCTGGATGACCACGCCGTGGCAGGCGGGGGTCGGCTCGCCGCGTTGTTCGGCGAGCTTCCGGCCATAGTCGGTGATGACCCGGGCCACGCGGAGGAACTCGCTCCAGGTCGCCGGCGGCAGCGGCTCGCCCTGGGCGTCGAGGAGACCGGCGTCGGGGAACGCCTTCGCGGCCTCGCGGAAGAGGCGCTTGTTGTAGGTCAGCGTGCTGATGCCGGTCGTGGCGCGGAAGCCGATGAACTTGCCATGCATGTGGAGCAGGCGGGCCGCCTCGGCGGGATAGTGGTCCTTCTCGCGGATGTAGCGGTCGTTGGGGTTGGCCAGGAAGCGATGGACGATTGCCTCGCCGTCGAGGCGGTTCGCAAAAAAGTCCGGCTCCCTCTCGAGCTGCTCGGCCAGGAAGTCGTCCATCGGGCGTAGGCGGCCAGTGGCGACCATCTCGCGGATGTCGCTCACCGCCACGTGCAACACGTCGGGCGGGCTGCCGCTCAGGAAGCTCACGAACAGGATGTCCTGGAGCCCGCCCGTCTCGCGGAAGTTCGGACTTACCAGCGTGTCCGGGTCCCGCTCCATGAACTCCCGCGCGCGCTTGAGGTCCACCTCGGGCGAGCCGGAGCTGGTCCAGTAGGCCACGCGCTTGGGCCGCACGTGCTCCTGGCGCACGGCGGCCTCGGTCCAGTCGGCCACCTCGCCCCAGCGGCTGAGCAGCACGAAGATGCCGACGCCGATGGCGATGAGCGCAACGTGCCTGCGGTCCATGAACTGCTTCCCTCTCGCCGTTCGCCCCATCATGCCACGGTGTTGCCGGCCCCGCAAGCGGGACGCGGAGGCACCTTTGCCGACAAGCCGCTGCGCACGCTCCGACCAGCTCCAGGCGGCGACAGTTGGGTTGCATTTCGCGTCGCAGGAGGTATGATCAGCTACAGACCTCCGTTGGCAGAACGCGGCCACGATGGCGCTCAAGGAGTTAGACGGAGACCATGCGAGCGTCAGTCCTTTGTGTTGTGGTGTTGTTGGTCTCTCGCTGCCTCGCTGCCGAGTCGGTCGGGGCAAAGTCGGGCGGGCGGCACGGCGCCTACTCGAAGAAGGCGGCGCAGGGGCCGCACATGAAGGTGCTCGCCGCCACGTACTTCGGCAGCGAGAGCTGCGAGGAGTTCGTCGCCGCGGGCTCCCTGCCCGACGGCACGATCGTGGCCTTCGGCAACGCCTGGGGACCGCATTTCCCCAAAGGCCCCAAGCCCGCCATCCTCGGCTCGGGCAAGCACGCGGGCCAGCCCGCCGTCGTGAAGGACAACAAGGGCAGCGACGTGCCCCACCGCAAGAGCTCCGACACGGCGGGAATGATCGTCTTCTTCGCCCCTGGCCTCAAGACCATCGCCCGCATCGTGCGATTCGATTGGGGCGTGGCGACTATCGAGTCGGGCATCGTCGCGGGCGACGGCAAGGGCCTCGTCGTAGCCGGCCGCTGCCAGCCAGGCTTCGCCTCGTTCGCCAGGCTCGCGCCCTCCCCCCAAACCCTTCCGTATCAGCCTCCGCCCGAGCCGCCGAAGACCGGCCGCCGGCCAAAGCCCCCGCCCGAGCCCTCGACTTCGCTCGGGCCAGGCCCCGCCTCGCTCGCCGACGTCTACGTCACTCGCCTCTCTCCCGCCGGCGCTGCGGAATGGCTCTGGGTGCTCGAGAAGAACGACGGCCCACCGGAGGCGCTGTTCACCGACAACGCGGGGGCGGTCTACTTCGACGCCGCGGGCCTGCGCCGCGTGTCGCCCGACGGCAAGGAGCTGACGCTCTTCTCGCCCCGCACCGGCACCGGCCAAGCCAAGTGGCTGGGCGTTGACCCCCTGGACGGCACAGCATACTTCGGCGGCGACCGCAACTCCAGCACCGGCCGCGAGCCCTACCGCAACCCCTACTTCTACAAGATCAATGCCCAGAACGAAATCGTCTGGCGCCTCTGGGAGTTCCCCTCCCGCGAGATCGGCGCCGACGACTGCCGCCTCGTCTCCGACTCCTCCGCCCGCGCCCTGGCCTTCGCGAAAGACGGCGACCTGTTGATCGGCGGCTGGTCGGACGGCGGCAACTCGGTCTTCCCCCGTCAGGCCACCGACTGGCGGAAGAAGGCCACCGGCGCGGGAATGGGCATGGAGACCTCGGGCATGAAGGGCGCCAACTCCCTCGCCCACATCATGCGCACTGACCCCAAGACACGCGAGACGAAGTCCCACACCTGGTGGGCGTCCTACGTGCCGTCGTGGTTCACCGACGCCCGCCATCGCGGGGCGCCCAACTTCGCCAACATCCGCCAGATAGCCGTGCTCGACGACGGTTCGGTCGCCATCACCGGCGGCGCCGCGACCGGCCTGATCCAGACCCCCGGCGCCTTCTGGGAAGACCCGATGACCGGCGAGAAGTACGGCGGCGACTACGTGGCCGTGTTCCGCCCCGACCTCTCCAACCTCACGTTCTCCTCCTACCTGCCCGGCTGCACTGACACCGCGCTTGGCACCTGGAAGAACGGTCTCATCATCGTTAGCCGCTCGAAGGGCAGCGATGGCCAGCCGAAACCCACGCCCTCGCCCGTGGCGAACGCCATCCAGAAGGACTTCAGGGGCGGCTTCGATGCCCACATCATCCTCCTTGAGAACCCATGAGATGGGACCTTTTTCCGCCACCGCCCACCAGTTCTCGCCCACGGATCACGAAATTCATGTCATTCCGAGCGTAGGCCGCTTCCCGGCGGCCGAAGTCGAGGAACCTTTCAGGGGCGCGAGCCGACGTGAAACGAGTCAACCTGGTCACGTGCGTCAAGCCCCTGAAAGGTGCTTCGGCAAGCTCAGCATGACATGTCTTGTTGCGTTCGTGACCTTCGTGAGCGCCGCTCTTGCCGCCGACTGGCCTCAGTGGCAATTCGATGCCCAGCGGAGCGGGGCTTCGCCCCTGGCACAGAAGCTTCCCGCCGAGCTGTCTCTCCGCTGGACCTGGCAGCTTCCCAAGCGCAAGCCCGCCTGGGAGCACACGGTGTGGGTGCATCGCCTGGGCCTCGACACGGCTTACAGCCCGGTCGTGTGCGGCAAGACCCTCTACGTCGGCTGCTCCCACAACGGCGCCCTGCTCGCCCTCGACACCGAGACGGGCGAGGAGCGCTGGCGCTTCTACACCAACGGCCCCGTCCGCCACGCCCCGATTGCCACGGCGGAAGCGGTCTACGTCGCCAGCGACGACGGCTGCCTCTACGCCCTCGACCCCACGAAGGGCACCGAGCGCTGGCGCGTCCGCGGCGGCCCCAGCGACCGCAAGGTCATCGGCCACGAGATGCTTATCTCCGCCTGGCCCGCCAGCGCCGGCCCCGTGCTCATCGAGGGCGTCGTCGTCTTCGTCGCCGGACTCTGGGGCACCGATGGCGTCTTCGTCCACGGCCTCGACGCCAAGACGGGCAAGGTGCTCTGGACTGACGACACGCTCGGCTTCCGCCCCCACGGCCACCTCATCGTCCAGGGCGACCGCGTCTTCATCCCCGGCCTCGACGGCGCCGCCGCGCTTGAGTGGAAGACAGGCGCGAAGGTGAAGGACAAGGTGGTCGTCCCGCGTCCACAGCCCCCTGCCCTTCCCGACCCGCCTGGCATCGAAGGCCCCGTGGCCCTCAAGCTCGCAGCCGACGACAAGCTCTTCGCCGCCACCCACGATGGCCGCATCCATTGCTTCGCCGCCAAGAGCAATGCGCCCGCCAAGACCTGGCCGGCTCAGCCGCACCCTGCCCCCAAGGCCGGCACCTCCGGGCGAGGCTACTACCTCATCTGGGGCCTCCAAGACGGCGGATTGGCTGAGGCCACGCTGCCCCACACCCTCCTGCGCATCGTCTGTGCAGACCCCGATGCGAAGAAGGTCGAGGCCGTCCGTCGCAGATTGGACGCGCTGGGGCTGTTCGACGCCCATCGCCTACAGGTCATCGTTGCTAATCCACTCGCCGCCAGCTTCCCTCCCTGCATTGCGCCGCTGATCGGCAGCGAGCATCCCGTGTCGGGGGGCCTCACCTCGCCGGCGGGAGTTGCCGCGGCGTACCGCGTCCTGAGGCCGTTCGGCGGGGCAATCGTGGTCTTCGGCGACGTCAGCGACGTCTTCGAGGCCGCTGTGAAGGAGCACAAGCTTGCGGGGGCAGAGGTCTCCGCGCGCGGCGCGGGCACCGCCATCCAGCGCGTCGGGCCGCTGCCCGGGGCGGCGGATTGGACGCATGAATTCGCCGATGCGGGGAATCGCCTGGCGGTGCGGGACAAGCTCATCAAGGCGCCGCTCGGCATCCTTTGGTTCGGCGGGCCGGCAGCACACCACCGCTTCTACTTCGATGGGGCGGTCAACACGGTCTACGGCGGCGACCATGTCGGAAGCTCGCTCCCGCCCCAGGCGGAGTTCGTGGAGGGGCGGATGATCCTCCAGAGCCGCGCCTTGCTTTCGGCTTTCGACATGTACACTGGCCTGCCGCTCTGGGAGGCGAAGCTGCCCGACTCATTCGTCTTCCCCGGGCTCGGCATCCATTCGAAGAAGCACCCGGGGCCGTGGCAGGACCCCGAGGCCGTGAAGGCCGAGGTGCCGCCCACCCATCGCCCGCGGGCGTCGGGCTACAACTACGTCTCGGTCGCCGACGGTATCTACGTTGGTGCTGCCACCCAGTGCCTGAGGTTCAATCCCGGCACGGGCGAGCAGCTCAGCAGTTGGCCCGTGCCGCTTCCTGTGGACAAGGAGCCGTGGTGCTGGGGGAATCTGCGGGTCGAAGGCGACCTCCTCGTCGCCACGGTCTTCAAGCCGTCTGACGTCGCCGCGGCCTGCGCGGGCAGCGATGGCAACGGCGGGGCGTGGGTGAAGGACAGGATGCGCATGAGCCACATCCTCGCCCTCAACCGCCAGGACGGCAAGCTGCTGTGGAGCCGCGAGGCAAAGGTCGGCTTCCTCAACCAGGGCATCGCCGTGGGCGGCAACCGTGTGTTCGCCGTTGACCTCGTGCCCGACTACGTGATGGCCGAATTCGCCAAGAGCGGCAAGCCTATTGCCTCACAGCAGCCGATGCTCCGCGCCTTCGACCTCAGGACGGGCAAGGACGCCTGGGCCGCGCCCCTCGAAATGCAGGTGATGCAGCTC
>VGYV01000371.1 GCA_016872855.1 Planctomycetota bacterium | reverse complement strand
CCGGCAGGAAGCACATGCAGACTTTCTACTACAACACCCCGCTCATTCGCCCGCGGCCATCTGATCCAGACTTCTCCGCGCGGGAGCAGCGCTACCGCAATCAACAGAGGTTCTTCAGCGCTCTGCGATTCGTGCCAAACATGACGGTGAGGTACGGCCGATTCCAGAAGTCGCGCCGCTCCGGCGTCGAAGTGGTCTGCCCATCCTGTAGCAACCGTTTCCGGTTGGCGGACGCCACAAGGACCGTCGAGAAGGGAGTGGACGTGATGCTGGCCACTGACCTTCTGGTACACGGCATGAAAGGCCACTACGACACGGCGATCCTGATCTCAAGCGACGCTGATTACAAGCACAGTGTGGAGACCGTGAAGCTCGAATTCGGCAAGACAATCGAGCTTCAGCAGGTCGAAGGCTCGCGGTGCTACGATCTCATCACGGCTAGCTCAGTCTACATTCCCATCACCGAGGCGACCATCCGCATGTGCCTCACCACCTGATCAATCCAGGTCACTTGCCCCGCTCAACTCAGACATGCGGTGTTGTCTGGAGGCCCCTGTGTTGAGGGCGCGAGAATGAAGAGGCGAGAATTCCTGCTAGGGGTTGGTGGCGGAGTGGCTCTGGCGCTGGCCGGGGCCGCTCTCGGAGCGGAGAAGGCCCCGCCCGCGAAGGACCCTGATGGCGGGCTGAAGTGGCACGACATCCGCGACTGGGGCGTCGAGGGGAAGGGCTGGGCCGAGACGGAACGGCCCTTCGACCGGCTGCCCGCGCGGGCCAAGGAGAAGGTCCGGCCACCCGTGTGGAATCTCAGCCGCAACTCGGCGGGGATGTGCGTGCGCTTTGAGACCGATGCCTCCGCCATCTCGGCCCGATGGACCCTCACGTCGCCCAACCTGGCGATGAACCACATGCCCGCCACGGGCGTGAGCGGCCTCGACCTCTACGCGCGCGACGACGCCGGCCGCTGGCGCTGGCTCGCCGTCGGGCGGCCCCAGGCGGTGAAGAACCAGGCGCAACTCGCCGGCGGCATTCCCCCAGGCAAGCGGGCCTACACGCTCTACCTGCCGCTCTACAACGGCGTGGAATCGGTCGAGGTCGGCCTCGACCCGAGAGCCGCCGTCGAGCCGCTGCCGCCGCGCAAGACCAAGCCGATGGCCTTCTACGGCACCTCGATCCTCCAGGGCGGCTGCGCCTCGCGGCCCGGCATGGTCCACACGGCCATCCTCGGCCGCCGACTCGACCGCGCCGTCATCAACCTCGGCTTCTCCGGCAACGGCACGATGGACCCCGAGGTCGCCGAGCTGATGGCCGAGCTCGACCCCTGCGTCTACGTGGTTGACTGCCTGCCGAACATGGCAGCCGACGCCGTCGCGCAACGGACCGAGCCGCTGGTCCGAACGCTGCGCGCGAAGCACGCCGCCACGCCCATCGTGCTCGTCGAGGACCGCACCTACTCGAGCGCCTGGCTCCTCCCCTCGCAGCGCACCCGCAACGAGGCGAGCCGCACCGCGCTGCGGAAGGCATTCGACGCCCTCGTGGCCGCGGGCGTCCAGGGCCTCACCCTCGTGCAGGGCGAGCGCCTCCTCGGCGACGACGCCGAGGCGACGGTGGACGGCTCGCACCCGACCGATCTCGGCTTCCTCCGCATCGCCGACGTCCTCGAGCCGGTCCTCAAGCCGCTGGTGTGACCCGCAATGGCCCGAATCGCGACATGCCTTCTCGCGCTCGCCTTGCCGTGTTCCGCCGCATCTGTGGCGCCGACCCACAACTTCCGGGCTCTGCGCGCCGCCATTCAGGACCTCGCGGCCACCTTCGGGCCGAAGTATCCGAAGGCCGCGGACTACCTCGCGCGCCTCGATGAGATCGAGCGGACGGGCAAGGGCGATTTCACTGCCCTTCAGCGCGAAGCGCTCCTCGCGAATCCCTTGCTCGATGGCCTCCAACTGCTCGTCGTGAAGCGCCGCTGCAAGCCCAACGACCCCGGCTTCCCCACCAACCACGAGTGCAACGCCTCGCTCAAGCGCACGGGCTGGGACAACGAAATCGCCATCCTCTCCGCCGTTCGGCCCGACGCCGAGCTTCGCACCCTCTATCGCCCCGACGACGGCGGCTACGTGGGCGAGGTGGACCTGCACTGGGGCGCCACTCGCCTGCTCTTCGCCAAGTCGGACAAGGCGAACTGGAAGGTCTGGGAGGTCCGTGCCGACGGCTCGGGCCTGCGCCAGGTGTCGCGCGCGCCCGACGACGTTGATTGCTTCGACCCCTGCTACCTGCCGAACGGCCAGGTCATCTTCGGCTCCACCGCCGCCTTCCAGGGCGTCCCCTGCTGGCACGGCAGGAAACGCATGACCAACCTCTACGTGATGAACGCCGACGGCTCAGGCGTCCGCCAGCTCTGCTTCGACCAGGACCACGACTTCCACCCCTGCGTGCTGCCCGACGGCCAGGTTGTCTACCACCGCTGGGACTACACGGGCATCAGCCACGTCTTCCTCCGCCAGCTCATGGTGATGAACCCCGATGGCAGCGGCCAGAGGGCCATCTATGGCAGCAACTCGTGGTTCCCAAACTCCCTCTACTTCCCGCGCCCGCTGCCCAATCGCCCAGGCCGCCTTGTCTGCATCCTCTCGGGCTACCACGGCGTGAACCGCATGGGCCAACTGGTCGTGGTGGACACCGCGGCTGGTTCCTACGAGGACGACGGCCTGGTGCTGCGCATCTCGGGCCGCGGCGAGCCCATCCGCCGCCTTATCAAAGACAACCTGGTGGACGACGACTGGCCGAAGTTCCTCCATCCATTCCCCCTGAGCGACAGGCATTTCCTCGTGTCGTGCTGGATGGGCGGGGCGTCGCAGTGGGGCATCTACCTGGCCGACGCCTTCGACAACCTGGCGCTCGTGCGGGAGGAGCCGGGCCACGCGCTCCTCGAGCCCGTCCCCCTCATCAAGCGCCCAACGCCGCCCGCCGTCGCCGACCGCGTTGACCTCTCGCGGAAGGACGGCGTGGTCTACCTCCACGACGTCCACGCGGGTCCTGGGCTGAAGGGTGTGCCGCGCGGCACCATCAGGAGCCTCCGCGTCCTCTCCTACCACTTCGGCTACCCAGACCTGGCGGGTCCCGACCTCATCGGTTACGGCGGGCCGTGGGAGGTGATGCGCATCGAGGGCACGGTGGCGCTCGACGCCGACGGCTCGGCGGTCTTCCGCGCACCGGCAAACATCCCGCTCGCCGTCCAGGCCCTCGACCCCGAGGGCAAGGCGGTGCAGCTCATGCGCAGTTGGTTCACCCTGATGCCGGGCGAGGCGGTGTCGTGCATCGGCTGCCACGAGCGGGTGGCCGACGCCCTGCCGCCCGGGGTGGTGGGGGCGGCGAAGCGGCCGCCTGACGAGATTCGCCCCTGGCACGGCCCGCCGCGCGGCTTCTCCTTCGAACGCGAGGTCCAGCCCGTCCTCGACGCCCATTGCGTCCGCTGCCACAACGGCGACGCGAAGGCGATGCCCGACCTCCGCCCCCTCCGCGACCGCAAGGACTACCAGGGCAAGCGCATCAGCGAACTCGGCGTGGCCCGCATGCACTACGCGATGAAGACCGCGACCAAGGGCCTCATCCGCTACACCCCCGCCTACGATGCCCTCCTGCCCTACATCCGCCGCGTGAGCATCGAGGACGACGTGAGCCTGCTCGCGCCCGGCGAGTACCACGCCGACACCAGCGAGCTGGTGCAGTTGCTCCGCGCCGGCCACCAGGGCGTGGCACTCGACCCCGAGGCCTGGGACCGCCTCGTCACCTGGATTGACCTCAACGCCCCCTGCCACGGCACCTGGGGCGAGGTCCACCCCTTCCCCACCAACTCCCACCAGCGCCGCATGGAACTCCGCAGGCTCCACGCTGGGCCGACCGAGGACCCCGAGGCCATCCCGAAAGCTGCAAGCTACAAGCCACAAGCCGCAAGCGGCGAGCCACGAGCCACGAGCCGCGAGCGCCCGACTCTTCCGGGCTGGCCCTTCGACGCAGCCGAGGCCAAGCGCCGCCAGGCAGCCCTGGGCGCAACGGAGAAGGCAATTGACCTCGGCGGCGGCATCTCGCTCACGCTCGTGCGCGTGCCCGCGGGCGAGTTCCTCATGGGCGAATTAGCCCCGGCCCGCGTGAGGATCGAGAGGCCGTTCTGGATGGGGAAGTGCGAGGCCACGAACGAGCAGTTCCGCCGCTTCGATCCGGCCTTCGACCCCGGCTACTACGCGAAGCTCCACGCCCGCAGCGACGACCAGGGCCTCCCCCTCAACGGCCCCAGGCAGCCAGCCGTCCGCGTGTCCTGGGACCATGCGATGGCCTTCTGCCGCTGGCTCTCGCAGAAGACTGGCCTCGCGTTCGCGCTGCCCACCGAGGCCCAGTGGGAGTGGGCCTGCCGCGCGGGCACCGATTCGCCGCTGTTCTACGGCGGACTCGACGCCGATTTCTCCCGCTGGGCGAACGTGGGCGACCGCGCCTACGCCGCCGTGAAGAACGACACCGGCGGCATCGAGCACCTCGACCCCGCCGGCCGCGCCCTGTGTGACACCCGCTTCGACGACGGGGCGGCGGCCACGGCACCCGTCGGCAGCTACCAGCCCAACCCCTGGGGCCTCCACGACATGCACGGCAACGCCGCCGAGTGGACGCTCTCGCGCGATCCGTCCGATCCGTCGGATCCGTCGGATCGGCCCAATGGCGCGGGCAATGCCCCCTCTGAGCACGCGGGACGCGGGACGCGGCACGTCGTCCGTGGCGGCTCCTTCTACGACCGCCCCGCCCGCTGCCGCTCGGCCCTCCGCCTCGCCTACCCCGCCTGGCAGCGTGTCTTCAACGTCGGCTTCCGCGTGGCCTGCACGACCGAGTGAGCGGGAATCACACGGAGGCGCCGGACCTCGGATTGCGCGAGTCGAAGCCGCGAAATCCCTTTGACTTCTCCAGGGCGCGGCGCTATAAGTAGAAGGATGGTGGCGGGGGGATGGCGAAGCGAACGTGAGGGCTACCTGACCGGAAAGGCGTCCAGAAATGTGGAGCCGAAGGCTCATCTGGTGCGTCGCGGCGGCGGCCGCGGCGCTTGTCGCTGCAGCGTCCGCGTGGCAGTTGGCGGGCGCGGCACAGCCTGCGGCGGGGTGCCTCGTCCACGGGCAGGTGACAGCCGCCGACGGCTCGCCCCTGGCCGGCGTCGCCGTGCGCTTCTCCACCGGCCTGCCGTGCCAGGTTACGGACAAGGATGGCCGCTACGCGGTGCTGGCGCCGGACGATGGCGAGGCCTGCCTCGTCACGCCGAGCAAGGCGGGCTACGCCTTCGTGCCCGCCGAACGGCGCGTGTGGCTCTCGGGCGACTCGGCCGAGGCGAGCTTTCAGGCTCAGCCTCAACGCCGCGCGAGAATGGACGACCTGCCCGTCGGAGACCCCTTGGCGAGCATGGCTGTCATCGGGTTCGAAATCAACGACGGTGCGGAGTACACCACGACCCGCGACGTGACGCTGAACAACTCGTGCGACGGCACGCCCACCCACTACCAGGCGAGCGAGCTGCCCGGCTTCACCGGCGCCACCTGGCTCCCCTACTCCGCCGCCCCCACCTTCACCCTCTCCGCCGGCAACGACGCCAAGACCGTCTACTTCCGCGTCGGCAACGTCAATGAGATTTCCGGCGCCGCGTCCGACGGCATCATTCTCAACGAGCCCACCATCGTCACCCTGGTGGTGAACGGCCCGGTGAAGACGGGCTGGGCATGGCCCGCGGGCGAGGAGGACTGGTATACCTTCACCGTCGCCGCCACCGCCGAGCACACCATCGAGACCTGGGCCGGCACCCTCGCCGACAACGACATGGCGCTCTACGCCGCCGACCAGACGACCCTGCTCGCCCAGGACGCCGACTCGGGCGAAGGGGCATGCGCCAAGATCGTCCAGACCCTCGACCCAGGAACCTACTTCGTCCGCGTCACCGCCCACAACGTCGGCGCCACGGGCACCTACACCATCCGCGTCACCACCGGCGACACCACGGTGGCCATCCTCGACCCCCACGGCGACCCGACGGCGACCACCCAGCTCGACGTGGGCAACGCCGAGGTCGTCTTCTCCATGGCCAACCCGGGCGTCCTCCAGGTCGTTTGCCGCTTTGTCGTCAAGCCCGGCGCCGTTGCAGGCATCACCGATAAGGTGCGGGCCTGCATCGAGCCGGTGGGCGACTCCGCGCTCCAATGGCTCACGCCGGCCGACGCTGACGCCACGTGGGCCGCCTCCCCGGCCGGCCGCCCCGCCACCGCCCACACCACGATGGGCAAGGCCACCTACGACCCCGCCACCGACCGCTACGAGGTCAAAGCCGTCTTCACCGCCCTGCCCACGAGCAACAGCGGCTTCGGCCCCAAGAAGCTCTGGGCGCAAGTGGTGGACGGCACAACCGTCGTGGCCCAGGCCGAGCAGCCCCTCGAAGTCTTCTTCCCCAAGCTCGGCACCAACAACCCCGGCACCGGCCGCAACGCCGGACCCAACTGGTTCTACTACTGGAAGACAGGCAACGTCTGCGGCACCACCACCGGCTGGGAATACGAGGTCAGCCCCGACTTCGGCTTCTACATCCCAGGCGAAGACCACGTGAACCTCTGCGACGCTGCCCCCACCGTCAACACCGGCCCCGAATACTACGAGAACGACCTTGGCGATGGCATCGAGGTCGCCGGCCAGGGCATCGGTCCCCACTGCGCCTCCGAGACCATTGCCCACGAAGAACTCCACAAGTGGATCTTCGAGACCTGGGCACCCCTCATCGCCGCCGCCGAGGCCGACGGCGAGAACGACGGCGACGACTACGACGACCCCGACGACGACGGCATCCCCAACATCCACGAGGACGGCTTCCTCGCCATCACGACCGACCCCAACGACCCCGACACCTACAACATGGGCGGCGTATACGCCACCTACGGGGACAACGAAATCCGCTGCCGAAAGCAGGAGCTCGACACCGGCCTCACCGTCACCGACGCCGACGACTGGGCCTACCCAGGCACCAACTCCTGCCCCCCATACCCCCTCGCCCAAGCCCAACTCCCCGACCCCGACCCGGGCATCGCCGACGTGGACCACGACGACCTGGGCAACCCAGGCGACGACACCATGGTCCAACCAGGCTCCCGAGGCCCCGACACCCAGGTCGCCTACGGCGGCGCAGGAAACGACCAGATCACCCAGAGCGGCCGCAACGGCAACGACACCCAAACCGCCTACGGCGGCAGCGGCCGCGACACCATCGTCCAGGCCGGCAGCCACGGCAACGACACCCAGACCGCCTACGGCGGCAGCGGAAACGACCACATCACCCAGAACGGCGGCTACGGCAACGACACCGCCCAGGCCACTGGCGGCACGGGCGACGACACTATCATCCAGGCCGGCCGCTCCGGCAACGACTCCGTCACCGCCGACGGCGGCCACGGCAACGACATCATCCGCCAGGACGGCAGGCGCGGCACCGACACCCTGGCCGCCACCGGCGGCGACGGCAACGACCTCATCGTCCAGGGCGCCGGACGCGGCAACGACTCCCTCACCGCCTCCGGCGGCGAGGGCGACGACCAGGTCATCCTCGACGGCAACAGCGGCAACGACACCCTCACCTACGACATCAGCCCAGGCAACGACCAGGTCTCACTCAACGGCGGCAAAGGCCGCGACACCCTCACCATCCGCTCCAACGGCCAGAGCTACACCATCCTCGACCCCCGCGGCAACGTCCTCTACCAGCACGGCACAGGCGGCTCCACCATCGTCGTCATGCGAGTCGAAGCCCTCACCGTCATCGGCGACGACGGCGTCACCGTCGTCTACACCATGCCCAAGGAGATCGCCCCGCCAGCCGCCGCCCACGGGGTGACAATGGGCCAAACCCCCTACGCCGGCCAGGCGCTCCGCCACCACGGCACCCATCGTCCACACCACCATCCCGCACGACCCGCCGCCAACGCGGCAGAAGAGGCCGACGCGCCCCACGCCCAAGGCAAGACCCCTCTCCACATCGCCGCCCGCAACAGCGACGTCAATGCCGTCCGACGCCTCGTCCTCCAGGGCGCGGACATCAATGCCACAGACAAGGCGGCTTGGACCCCGCTCCACGACGCGGCCGCCGTCGGCGCGCCCCCGGTCGTCCTGCTCCTCCTCGACCTCGGCGCCGACACCAACGCGAAGGCCGCCGACGGAAAGACGCCCCTCGACCTAGCCGTCCAAGCGGGTCGCACCCAGATAGCCGACATCTTGCGTCGGCGCATCATGGACGAGTGAGCACATTCCTGCTCCACCCCCTTGCAGGCGCCCCTGCCGATCCCGTATAATCTCAGGGAACGCCAGAGGGCCCTTAGCTCAGTTGGTCAGAGCAGGGGACTCATAATCCCCCGGCCGTCCGTTCGAATCGGACAGGGCCCACCAGAAGCATACCCGTAAGAATCGCCGATTCTCGCCCTTCCGGCCAT
>VGYV01000370.1 GCA_016872855.1 Planctomycetota bacterium | reverse complement strand
TGATGGGCTTGGAGTAGTGCTCGCAGAAGAGCCCGAGGATGGTGCGGTAGCTGAGGAGCCGGATGCGGCGGGCCTCGGCGCCCTCGAAGAAGAGGAAGGGCAGGTCGGCCCAGAAGTCGCGGCCGCAGAGCTTCTGGTAGGCGGCGGGAATGCCGTCGTACCAGGGGAGGCCCGTGGTGCGGCTGAAGAGCTGCGGCTCGTCCGTGAAGATGCCCGGCACTCGCTTGCCGAAGTGCTCGCCGAGGTGGCGGTAGTAGACGTCGTGCGTCAGCTCGATGAAGCGCTTCGTGACCTCCGGGTGGAGGAGATTGCAGTAGGATTCGCCCGACCACCAGCCGGTCTTGCCCGCGTAGAATCGGCGGAAGAGCAGGCGCTCCTTGTCCTTCGCGGCGGCGGCCTCGTCGAAGGGCACTTGGCGCAGCTTGCGGAGCACCGCGCCGTCGCGCTCCTCGACGATGTAGGCGGCTCGCGGCTCGCCCTGAGGCTCGTCGAGGGGGGCCTCGCCGATGGGGACGTATTCGGGTTCGAGATATGCCTCGCGGTATTCGTCCTTTGTGGCGGCCACCTGGCCGCCGGCGTTGCCCGAGGGCCACAGGTCCTCGTCGTAGAGCCACAGATAGCCGTCCTTGCGTTCGGCCACCTCGAGGGCGGCGCGCATCGAGGCGAACCATTCGTCGCCCAGGTAGTCGGTCGTGAGGCCGGCCCGCGAGTGGAAGAAGCCGCCCGAGAGCCCCTTGTCAATCATGTCCGCCATCTGCCGCGCCGTCTCCTCGGGCGAAATCCTGTCGTTGATCGCCCAAAAGGGCGCGGGGCGGAGAAGGGCGGGGGGGTCTTGAACTTGTCGAATTGCATCGCTGGCTCCTACACTGCGGCGAACGGATGAGATTGATCCGACCGATCCGACCGATCGGACCGATCACCTATCGGCCCCATGCGCCGCAGGCGGGGGCTATTATGCTTTTCTGCCCGCCCCCGTCAAGCGCGGCGCGAACCGCCGGGCGGGTCATTTCCAAGCCTCTGGACGGCAGACGGGGTCAACGAGCCAGGCGGGGTGCAGAGAGCGGACCTCGATGCCCTCGCGGTTCGCGACCGCGAAGCAGAACCAGGTTGGCCCCGAGGGGCCATGGTCCGTGAGGCACAAGTCCCGGGCGGGGCTGTGGATGATGAAGCTGACGGTCTGTCCCGCCTTGACTGCGCCGCCTTGCCGCACCCGGATCACTTCCATGGTCACGACCCAGTTGCCCGCGAACGGGTCAACCACGATGGCGTCCCCGGCGAACTGGGATGTCATCACTACCGCACGGACCTTGGCAAAGAAAGTTGTGATGGCCTGCCCTGGCTTCTCCTCTATGAGCGGCGGGAGATCAGGCCGAACTGGCCGTGCTCTCCAGGCGTAGAGCCCCAGCACCACACCGCCAACGCACAGGCAGATCGCCACAATCGCCAGCGCTGCCCTTGTCCTACGGCTCAGCCTTGCGCCCATCAGGGGTTCCTCCGCTCGTCGCGCGGGTTGTTGGCCATCGCTTCTCGCTGATCGGGGCCTGTACCCCAACACCCAACACCGAGCACCGCCCTCGCCGAAGACAAGCGGTAGGGTGTGCATACTTGCACGCGGGACGAGAATGGTGTGCAAGTATGCACACCCTACCTCGACACCCGCCACTCGAGGATGCCGCCGGAGAAGCCGGGCTGAAGCTCGACCTCGAGGCGAAGGGACTTGGTGGTGACGGGCTTGAAGGTGACGGCGTTGAACTTGTCCTTCTCGACGCCGTAGTGACCAGATGCCTCGACGGGCTTCCAGTCGTTGCCCTCGCGGAAAAGGAGGCGCCAGGCCTTGGGCACGCGGCAGCCGCCCTTGCCCGTGTCGTCGAACCAGTAGACCTCGGCCTTGCTGAGCGGGATGGCCTTGTCGAACTCGTAGGCGACCCACTCTGTCGTGCCCTTGTGGTCCCACCAGGTGAAGCGCGGAATGTTGAGATCATTCGACGCCTTTGGGAGCACGGTGTCGTTGAGTGCGCGGATGTGGTCGGCACGCCAGGTGTGCGAGGAGGTGGCCTTGGCGAAGACGGCGAGGGTGACGCTCTCGGGCTTGGCCGCGGCGGAGAGCTGCGTGGGCACCCAAACAACCATCTCACCCGGCTCGCGGTTGTCCCAGGCAAAGTAGGGAACGGCTGTGATGTCCATCACGCCCGAGACCGCGGCAATGGAGCCGTCATCCTTCAACTCGAAGCCCTGCCGCTCCGACAGCCCCTTGATCACCACGACGCCGCCGAGCAGGTTGGCCTCGAACCTCGCTTCCAGCTTCGCCCCCTGGGGGAGTGTGATCTGGCTGACCGATGCCTGGTGGTCGCAGCCTTCGAGGCAATAGACGACCGGGCCGCGCTGGATGGCCAGGCGGCCGCGGTTCTCCTCGACATTGGGATCGCAGGCAACCTGCTCAATGGGCATTGGCAGGTCAAGCTCGATGACATCGCCCTTCTCCCACTTGCGGGTCAAGCGGGCGAAGCCGTTGCTTTCCGGCAAGTCCTTGTAGGCTCTCCCATTGAGCTTCAGCGTGGCCCCTTTGCACCAGCCGGGTATGCGGAGAGCTACAGTGAACTCCGACACCCCTTCCGGCTCGATGGCGATCTGCACGCCGCCGTCCCACGGGTAGCGCGTCTTCTGCGTGAGCTTCACCTTGCCGTCCTTGAGCGCCACGAAGCCCGAGCCGGCGACATATTGCGCCACATAGACCGCATCGCCCGCGGCCGAGGCGGCGTAGACGTATTGCCCGAGCGCGGGAAAGAAGCGGACCATGTTCGTCGGGCAGCAGGCGCAGCCGTGCCAGGGCGAGCGATGGTGATTGCCGCGGCTGGCGAGCGGATTCTCGTAGAAGCACTTCTTGCCGTCGAGGGAGACGGCCGAGATGACGCCATTGTAGAGAGCGCGCTCCACGATGTCGGCGAACCGCCCCTCGCCCTTGAGCAACATCATGCGGTGGTTCCAGAAGACCATGCCGATGGCGGCGCACGTTTCGCAGTAGGCGTCGTAGTTCGGCAGGAAGTAGGGCTTGGCAAAGCCCTCGCTGTGGTGCTTCTCGCCTATGCTGCCCGTGATGTACATTCGCCGCGTCACCACGTCCTGCCAGAGCTTCTCCAGGGCGGCGATGTAGCCCTCGTCGCCCGTGACCATTGCCAGGTCGGTCACGCCGCTGTAGAAGTACATGGCGCGGACGCAGTGGCCCACCGCCTCGTCCTGCTCGCGGATGGGCTTGTGGTCCTGGCAGTAGGTGCCGTAGAGCTTGTGGGTCTTGGCCTGGCCGTGCTCCTCGACGATGAACTGGGCGAGCTTGAGGTAGCGTTCCTCGCCCGTGGCCCGCCAGAGTTTTATAAGGGCCAGCTCGGTTTCGGGATGGCCGTCAATCTCGTGGCGCTTGCCCGGGCCGAACACGCTGTCAATGTGGTCGGCATACTTGCAGGCCACGTCGAGAAAGGTCTTCTTGCCCGTGGCCTCGTAGTGGGCGACGGCGGCCTCGAACAGGTGTCCCGCGCAGTAGAGCTCGTGGGCGTGGTGCATGCCCGTCCAGCGCTTCTTGATGTCGGTGGCAATGAAGTAGCTGTTGAGATAGCCGTCGGGCAGTTGCCCCTTGGCCATCCAGCCGATGATCTGGTCGAGGCGGGCCTCGAGCTCCTTGTCGGGGTGCGTGGCCAGCGAGTAGGCCATGCCCTCCATCACCTTCACCACGTCGGAGTCGTGGAACACGTGGCCGCGGAAGGGCTCCTTCGTGTCCTTGGCGATGAAGGCGAAGTTGTTGATCCTGCCCGTCTTCTCGCACTGTTCGAGCACGTGGGGAATGGACTTCGTGCGGTTCACCTCGATCTTCGGCGCCCAGAAGGGGTCCGTGATCTTCACATCGGTGAACTTCACGGGGACGAGCTTCGCGTGGGTGCCGGCCCGTGCCGCGCAGGCGAGCGCGAGAGCGGAGATCATGAGCCTGGGAATCACTGGCATTCAGCGCCTCTCTTTCCGCAGTATGTGATGGTCGGCGGCGGCTATCACGCTACCACGCAAGCCGGATCATGTCAAACGGCTCAGACTTGACCGCCCGGTTCGGAGGCGATAGACTAAAGGGGGTGGAAGCAGCGCCAGAAGGAGAGCGTCATGACCTGCCGTGGCTACGTGAGGAGTGGTGTCGTCGTGCTCGATGAGCCGGCAGACTTCCGAGAGGGGGACGAGGTGAGAGTGCGGCTTGCGCGGCGGTCGAGAACTCCTGGGGGAGGAACGCCGACCCTCTACGAGCAACTCCAGGATGTGATCGGGATCGCCGAGGGCCTTCCGTCGGACCTGGCGGAGAACCACGACCACTATCTGCACGGGCGTCCCAAGAAGACGACATGACCACCTACTTCGCCGACAGCTTCTACTACCTCGCCCTGCTCAACCGCGATGACGCCAAGCACAACGCAGCGGTGGGCTTGTCCCAGGAACTCCGCGGGGACCA
This sequence comes from Planctomycetota bacterium, assembly GCA_016872855.1. GTDB lineage: Bacteria > Planctomycetota > PUPC01 > DSUN01 > DSUN01 > DSUN01. Next base: position 4,042 of record VGYV01000370.1, on the reverse strand, counting down.
GGTCACCACGGCCTGGGTGCTGACCGAAGTGGCGGACGCCATGGCGGCCCCGAGTCAACGTGGCCACTTCTTGACGTTCCTCGCGCGGCTGAGGGCGAACCCACGCGTGACGATCGTTCCTGCGAGCAGGGACCTCTTTGAGGCAGGGATCGAGTTCTACGCGCAGAGGCGAGACAAGAGCTGGACGCTTACAGACTGCATCTCGTTCGTGACCATGCGCAAGCGGGCAGTCGCTGAAGCCCTCACAGGGGACCATCACTTCGAGCAAGCGGGATTCGTGGCCCTGCTGAAGTGACCTTCGCCGCCTCCGTCCTCCCTCAGCCCGTGAAGTACAGGTAGACCGCCGCGATGACTGCCAGGATGATGAGGGAATGGACCACATCCCAGGCGTTCCAGGAGCGCCTGGCCTCCGCCCTGCTCTCGGGCGAGATGGTGGCATAGGTGAGGCCATTGAGCTTGGCCGCGTCGGGGCGCGGCGTCAGAAGGCTCACCACCACGACGACCGTGACGCTCACGCCAAACAGCACCAGGCAGAAGTAGAGGAAGTTGAACTTGCCGAAGGCCAGGAGCCACGGGTGAAGCTGCGGGGCGAGAGATTCGACCCCAGTAATGAGTTGGGCGCCCAGCTTCGCCATGCCGAGGATGAAGCCCGTGAGAAGCCCCGCCAAAGCCCCGGCCGCGTTGATCCGCCGCCAGAAGACCCCCAGGAAGAAGACCGCGGTAATCGGCGGGCCGAGGTAGGCCTGCACGGTTTGCAGGTACACGTAGAGCGACTTGGAGACACCCTTCATCAGGGGAATCCAGGCGATGCCGAGGAGGACCAGGGCGGCCGTGGCGACGCGGCCCACCCGCACCAGCTCGCGCTCCGAGCCGATGTTCGTGGCGAACAGCGACCCCCCAATGACGAACCACCCGATGTTCCGGCTCGCCAGGAAGTAGTCCGACGATGTCTCCTGGCGCCGCGCCGACCACCAGGCGACGCCCGCGATCAGCGCGAAGTACAGCCCGATCGCAAGCCAGTCCAAACCCACCAGTCCGCTCATCCCGCATCTCCGGAATCTGCGCCCTGAGAAGTGCCGACTCACTGAAGCGTGATTATACAGGAAGGGCCGATGCGGGCAAGTCGCCCGTCGGGGCTCCTGATGTCCAAGGCGCCCACCACGGTCCTCGGAACAGAGGATTCCACACCTGTACAGGTGTGGAATCCTGCGCCGCGCCCACGCGGAGCTCTGCCGGGCCAAAGCAACGGGGGTGCAATAACGGATTTGCGCGCCGAAGCGGGCGTTTTTGTTCGTAGTTCGGCCTTCAGGCGGTCTTCAGGGCTGCCAGGGCGGACAGAAGAGCCGCGTAAACGCCGAACTACGAACGACGGCGGGCGGCGCACAAATCCGTTACTGCACCCAAGCAACGGTTGACTGTGGGAGGCTTCTCGTGCACACTGGCACTATGGCAGTGGCTGACCCCAACTCAAGGCGGACTTCCCTCCTCGACCTGGTCCGGGTGTTCCTGAAGCTGGGCCTCCTCGGCTTCGGGGGGCCGGCCGTGCATGTCGGGATGCTCGAGGAGGACATCGTCGTCCGCCGCAAGTGGCTCACGCGGGAGCAGCTTCTCGACCTGATGGGGGCGGTGAACCTGATTCCCGGCCCAAACTCGGTCGAGATGTGCATTCACATCGGCCACCGGCAACGCGGCTGGCTCGGGATGCTGGTGGCAGGCGGGTGCTTCATCGTGCCGGCCGTGGTGCTCACGACGCTGCTGGCGTGGGCCTACGTGCGTTTCGGCTCGCTGCCGCGGGTCGAGCCGTTTCTCCTCGGCTGCAAGCCGGCCGTGCTGGCGGTCATCCTGGCAGCCATCTGGCGGCTGGGGCGGACGGCCGTGAAAGGCCCCCGCCTCCTGGCCATTGGCGTGGGCGTGGCCGCCGCGGTGTTCCTGGGCGCAAACGAGGTGCTGGCCCTCCTGGGCGGCGGTGCGCTGGGCATGCTTTGGCTCCGCCTCGCCGAGCGTCCCCAAGCTCCCCCCTCTTCTCGTCCCCAAGCTCCTGCTTGGGGACGTGCTCGGGGGGGCTCCCGCCCCCAACACCATCGAAGCGGGAGCTTCGGGGGCGCGGTTGCGAAGCGGGAGCTTCGCAACCAGAGGGGTGGCGCCCTGGCGGCCGCAGTGGCCGTCGCCGCGAGCGTCAAGGTCTCCACGGCGGGGCAAGCGGTGGCCCTTGCGGCGGGCGGGGCGGGCGTCGCCGCCGTGTCCTTCTGGAAGCTCGGGCTGTTCTTCCTCAAAGTCGGCGCCGTGCTCTATGGCACGGGCTACGTCCTCGTGGCGTTCCTGGAGGGCGGGTTGGTGGAGGATTACGCCTGGCTGACCCGCCGCGAGCTGCTCGATGCCATCGCGGCGGGACAGTTGACGCCGGGGCCGCTGCTCTCCACATCGGCCTTCGTCGGCTACGTTGTCTCCGCGAAAGCAGGGCTGTCGGCCCTGGGAGGGGCTGCGGTCGCGGCGGCGGGCGTCTTTCTCCCCTCGTTCATCTTCGTCCTCCTGCTCAATCCCATCCTGCCGAGGCTTCGGCGGTCCCCCTGGAGCGCGGCCTTCCTCGACGCGGTGAACGTGAGCGCCGTGGCCCTCATGGTCGCCGTCGTCGTCAATCTTGGGCGAACGACGCTGGTGAGCTGGCCGGCCTGGGTCATTGCCGTCCTGGCGGGAGTGGTCGCCATTCGCTGGCGGGTGAACACCGCGTGGCTCGTCCTCGGCGGCGCGGCCCTGGGCTGGCTCCTGGCCCCGTGGGCCGCGTGAGGTACAGGGAGAGCCTAACACTACAACGCTAGATCGCCGGACCCACCAGAGGTGGCAACCAGCTTGGTCATTCCGAGGGAAGCGAGGGCCTGGGCCGAGCGCAGCGAGGTCAATCTCGCCCGATACGGGCCTCTCCCGATTCCGGCGAGATGCCTCGCCGAGCCTCGGCATGACAGAGGGACGGCCATTCTTGGCAAGTCGTGTTGCAGCAATGCCTTAGCTCGACTTTCGCCATTTTCGGGATCGCGGTATACGGCCATGAATCGGCTGTGCGCCGAGGTCCCCGCTCAGGGTGTGGGCGTTCTGCGCGCCCGTACCAAGGCTGAGGGCGCTAGAAAAATGCATCGCCCCTGGTCTACTCAGCCCCGGATCGGCGTTTCCGTGCAACTCAGCCCCTGCCAAAATGGCGAAAGTCGAGCTCAGACAGCTCCCCACAAATAAAGGGACAATAGGGGCGGGTCTAGTCTTCCGTTCCCGTCCCGAAGGGACAACAGGATCTAGCCGGCGGCTTCAGCCGCCGGAACCGTGGGCACACCACCGCCCAGTCCCGAAGGGACGGCAGAACGCGTGCCTGCCAGGGGCCGTGGCCTCTCTGTCGTCCCTTCGGGACTTGCCATGATTCCGCCGCCGGGATCCGGCGGCTGAAGCCGCCGGCTAAGTTCTGCCCTCCCTTTGGGAGGAAAACGATAGGCCACCAGAAGGTTGTCCCCTTATTTGTGGGGAGCTGTACTGAGGGCGCTGCCACTGGCGGTCAGTTCATGATAGCGAAGGTGTCCCAGGTCACGCGTCCGCCGCGGAGGTCGTGGTCGAGAGCGACGACGCGGCGGCGCTCCTCGTCCCACAGGCAGGTTTCGGCGGAGGCCAGGATGACGCGGCTCTGGGGCATCTGGCAGGTCGGGCAGAAGACGATGGGGACACGGATGGCGACGGCCCGGCCGCAGTGGCAGAGGCGCTCGACGAGTTTGCCGGGGGTTCGCAGGAGGGCGGGGGTGCCGTGGCCGCACGGAAGCTCGGCGCCGGCGACGACGTAGCAGCCGCAGGCGCAGCGGGCCAGGGCCGTGGCCACGAGGGTCGCGCATCCGCGCTGTTGGGGGCGAGGAACCACGGGGGGCGCGTCGGGGAGAGAGGCGTGCCCGCCGGGCTGGTGCTGCGTGCCGTAACCCCATACGAGAAGCCAGCTTAGGTCTTCCTGGCGGGCGCAGGCCAGGCAGTAGGCGTGGTCGTGGGCTTTGTGGCGCCCCGCGAAGGTGAAGTGGAC
>VGYV01000369.1 GCA_016872855.1 Planctomycetota bacterium | reverse complement strand
GCGCCCAAGCCGCCCTTCCCAGAGCTCAAGGAGCGATACCCGAATGCCAAGGACGGCCCTGTGCTCGACCTGAAGCTGGCCAACGGCACGCCATTGCGCGGCTTCGAGCCTCACTGGACCTATGCCGAGATCGGGGGAAAGTAGTGGCTGCGAGCACCCCATCCAGCGGGCCCGGGCCTCTGCGGGCGTTCGGCGTGATCGCCCTTCTTGTCGTCGGCACCTGGCTTCTGGCGAGCCGGGTGGACACGGGCCAGGACGCTAACGTCAAGGCCCTCGGCCGTATCGAGGTGACGGCGGCGGCTCCTCGGCCGGCCCGAGCCGTTCCCCGACCTCGGCGCCTACCGCTACACCTATGTGCTCGAATACGAGGTCCTGAAGGTACATCGTCAGGACCCCGAGGGCAAGTACCGGGTCGCGCCTGGCGACAGAATCTTCGTCGGCCACTATAAGCCCTGGCTGCCGCGCGACCAGATCAAGGACGCCAACTGGGGCGATTCGCCTCTGGGCGGCAGACTCACGTGCTTCATGACTGGCGAGGCGCACCGCATGGCGCTCGACTACGAGCTTGAGCAGCTCGCGCCCAGCGGGGCGTTGGACTATTGCTTTCCACCCAAGGTGAATCGCTTCTTCGCCCTCTGGACGAACCCAACTGACCTCTGACCCGCGCGATTGGCCCGACGCATGGTCTTTTCGTCCCACGTTTTCGTCTTCTACTTCCTCCCGGTCCTCCTGCTGGTCTACTACAACCTGCCGTACCGCGCGCGGAACGCCTTCCTGACGCTGATGAGCTACGGCTTCTACGCCTGGTGGAAGCCCTGGTTCGCTTCGCTGATGCTGGCGACGACACTGGTGAACTACCTGTGTGGTCAGGCCATCGGGGCGCCGGGCGCGAGCCGGGCGCGCCGCGTACCTGCCCTGGTCATCGCCTGCTCCGCAAGCCTGGGGCTACTCGGCTTTTTCAAATACTACACCTTCTCGGTGGAGAGCCTGAACTCGCTCTTGGCCCTTTTCGGGAGCGGGGCGCTGCCGGTCCTCCGCGTCACGCTCCCCATCGGGATTTCGTTCTTCACCTTCCACGGGCTGACCTACACGATTGATCTCTACCGCGGCGACGCCCGCCCCGTCCGCTCATTCGCCGACTTTGCTTGCTTCATCTCGATGTTCCCGCAACTGGTCGCCGGGCCAATCCTCCGCTATCACACGGTGGCCGACCAGTTGGCCTGTCGCGAGCACACGGTCAGCCGCTTCGCCTCCGGCGTGGCGCTCTTCATCCTCGGTTTCGCCAAGAAGGTGCTGCTGGCCAATCCGATGGGGGAAGTGGCGGATGCAGTCTTCGGCGCGGCGGCGCCTGTGGCTCTCGATGCCTGGGCGGGCGTGCTGGCTTACGCCTTCCAGATCTACTTCGACTTCTGCGGCTACTCGGACATGGCGGTGGGCCTTGGGCGAATGGTGGGCTTCGAGTTCATGAAGAACTTCGACGCCCCCTACCGCGCGGAGAACATCACGGACCTCTGGCGGCGCTGGCACATCTCGCTCTCAACGTTCCTCCGCGATTACCTCTACATCCCCCTCGGCGGGAACCGCAAGGGGGCAAGGCGAACCTATGTGAACCTGGCGATTGTCATGCTCCTCGGCGGACTATGGCACGGGGCGCAATGGACGTTCGTGGCCTGGGGCGCCTATCACGGCGCCCTGCTGGCCTACGAGCGTTGGCGGGGCAAGACCAGCGTCTACCACAAGCTGCCTCGGCCCTGCCGAATCGCCATCACCTTCGTCCTGATGCTGTTCTCCTGGGTGCTCTTCCGCTCCGAGAGCATCTCTGCGGCTGGGCGCTACTTCGCCGCCATGTTCGGCCTGGGAGCCGCAGGCGGCAGCGGCCTCCTTGTTGGCGCCGAGCTTTACACCCCGAAGCACGTGCTCCTGATGGGCCTTTGCGCGGCACTGGTCTTCCAGCCCGTCCAGGCGTTCGACTGGGTTCAGAAACCGATGTCGCTTCGCCGCGTCGCGCTGCTTCTCCCGCTGTTCGCGCTGTGCCTGGCCGCGATGGTCACGCAGGCGTTCAACCCGTTCCTCTACTTCCAGTTCTAGGGCCAGGCGATGACAGGTTCCCGCAAGAGCGAAATCCTCCTGACCCTGGGCTTCCTGGGCATCATCTCGTGCGTGCCGCTCGCGCAGATCGCCCTGGAGCTTCGCCGGGGCGAGCGGGTGCAGTACACCGACCTCTTCCGCTACGCCCCCACCGTGCGGAACCTGCGGCAGTACGAGCGGACGCTCGAGGACAAGAGCTGGTTTCAGCGGGCTGTCCGCCCTGAGATGCAGCGGCTTCTGCTCCTCAGTCTCGGCGACGCGGGAGCAAAGGGCCTGCTTGGCCGGGGTGGCTGGCTCTTCTACCGCCCCGGCGTGCGATACCTAGTCGAGAAGAGCCGAGCCGAAGACGTGGCCCAAGCCGTCGTCCGCTTCCGCGACCAGCTCAAGGAGCGCGGCATCGAGCTACTCCTCATGCCCGTCCCGGACAAGGCCAGCGTTTACCCCGACAGGCTGACGAGTCGGATGGCCGGCAGGTTCCACCACTATCGTTCGCCCACCGAGGACCTGACGGATGCCCTAACGTGGAAGGGCGTCGAATCGGTGAACCTCTTCCGCCTCTTCCGCGAGGAGCGGCGAGAGGGGAGCAATTCAACCGACCTGTATCTGGCCCACGACACCCACTGGACGCCCGCCGGCGCCCGCCTGGCCGCCGAGGCTGTGGCGCGGAAGCTCCGCGACCTCGGCTGGGCGCCCACCCGCCGCCGCGACTACGCGACGCAGCCTATCCACGTGGAGCGTCGCGGTGACATCCTGGAGATGATGCAGGTGCCGCGCATCCCCAAGAGCTTCCCCGCCCAGGTCGTCGAGTGCGAGCAGGTCCTCGACAAGTCGGCGGGGCTTCTCGTCTCCACCATCAGCGGCCGCGAGGGCACCTACATGAACCAGCACCTCGTGGACACCCCGCTCCAGGCCACCGTGCTCCTCCTTGGAGATAGTTTCAGCCGTATCTACCAAACCCCCGAGCCTCAATCGCTGGGCGAGACGCTTGGGCTAGCCGGCGCCAAGGACGACGAGTGGAACCGAGAGAACCTGAAGAGGACCCGCCGCCTCCTCCCCGGCTCAGCGGGCCTGCCATCTCTTCTGGCGCGGGCGTTGGCGGCGCCGGTAGACTACATTGTCAGCGACGGCGGCGCGGCCACCGACGTGCGTCAGGCCCTCAGCACCAACGCGGAGATTCTGGAGTTCAAACGGGTCGTGGTCTGGGAGTTCACCGAGCGCGACATTGGCCTGGGTCCAGAGGGCTGGCGCGACGTCCCATTGCCGCCTCGGCTCAGTCCCTGAAGCTCTTACACGCGAATGGGGGACATCTATGGTTCGTTGTGCCCGCGTGACGGCCTGGGCAGTGCTGATGCTGCTGGCCCGCATCGGACATGCCGCCGAGGATCCTGAGGCCGGGAAGCTCACCCAGGAGGTGGGCAAGAAGGGCTGGCTCGTCTTCTCCGCGAGGACGGAGAAGGGCGACTTCGACCTGTTCCTCGCACGGCCCGACGGCTCGGGCCTGAGGAACATCACGAACAGCCCACTCCACGACGACTACGGCGGCCGCTTCTCCCCCGACGGCAAGAGACTCCTCTTCCGCTGCCTGAAGAAGGGCACCCACGTCAACCACGTTGATTGGGGCCATCTGGGAACCCTCGTCATCGCCAACGCTGACGGCTCGAACCCCGAGGAGCAAGGCGCGGAGAACGAATACCCCTGGGCAAGCTGGGGCCCCGATGGCTCCCGGATCGCCTGCCTCTACCGGCGGGAGAGCAAGATTCGGGTCTTCGATCTCGAGTCCAAGAGACTGTTGAGAGAGCTCCCGAACCACGAGATTTTCCGCCAGATGCAGTGGTCACCGAATGGCGAACGCTTCTGTGGCACGGCGAACGTCGCGGGAGGGCAGTGGAACATCGGGGCGCTCGTGAGCGAGACCGGGGAGTTCGCCCAGGTCTCGCGCGGCCTGAGCTGCACGCCCGACTGGTTCCAGGATGACCCGATGCGCATCCTCTACTCCAAGGGCGATGACCAGGACAATGACCAGGGGTGGACAGCGTTGATGCAGGGGCGTGCCGATGGCTCGAGCCGCAGCCTCATCTACGCCGAGCGCCAACGGCACATCTACTTCGGCTGCACCTCCCCCGATGATCGCTACGTCATCTTCTCCCGTCGCCCGCGGAATGAGGGCCCCATTGAGGGGCCGATGGCCATCATGCGGCTGGCCGATACGCCCATCATCGCGCCGGAGCCCTACCCTCTGATGGAGGCAAAGTTCCCCAACGCCAAGCGAGGCCCCACCTACTTCCTCGACAAGCTCCCCGATGGCTTCGAGCCGCACTGGACCTTCGCCGACGTGGCAGGCCAGCCGACCCATTGAGCAGCGCTCCGAAAAGGACTGCCTCCAGGCGGAATGTCCTTATCTTTACGCCATTCGGGCCATGCACCTGGTTCGCCGACAACGATAAGAACCACTAACTCACCACGGGCGGCCCTCGTCAAACTCGTGGGCCACCGGGTTGCGCAGTATCTTGCGAGCCCTGAGTCGAATCTCTTGCGCAACGCCGACGGCCTTGGGATTGCAGGTCGCCTCGATGCCGGCCAGGTACCGCAACATGTTGGCCGTCTTGTGACAACCGTTCACGATGCTGTCCTGATGGCCGCCGGCGTCTCGGATGGCCGCGTTGATGCGCTCACGGGCCTTTTTCGCGGCTTCGTCTTGGGAACCGAGGGTGGCGCGGAATTCGTCAACCAACTTGGCCACGCGGTCCGGGACGTCCTTCTCGATTCTTGAGGGCAAGCCGCTGGTGATCCTCTCCATATCGGGGAGAAACGTCTCCAACTCGGGGTGGGCAGTCTTCTGCTGCTTGAGGTAGTCGAGCATCTCCTTCCTGAACGCGATATACTCCTCGACCCTTCCACGGTAGTGCTTGACGAAGATCATCATGTCGTTGAAGACCTTGTCGATCTCCGCCCTGTGCTTCGACTCGTCGTAGTTCTCCATGATCTTCTTGAGCAACGCGGTGCCCGCGCAGGTGTAGATGCCCGGCGTAGACAATCGCTGCCCTTTGGTGTCCAGGATGTATTCGCACGGGCCTACTCCCAAGGTCTCGCGCACCAGATCGGTGACCGTGAACGCGGTGAGCGGCGTGCCCCGGCCTCGATCCAAGGGATACGTGACGACCGCATACTCTTCGCTCTTGGGCCTGATGAAACCGTTGCCCTTCTCATCAATCCAACAGGAGCCAATCGCCGCCGGCAGCTCCTCTCCGCTGGACTTCCGAAACGCCTGCGCCGCTTCGAACCTGCGGGCGCGATCCTCGGCCCGCTCTCCGTCGCTCAACCACCGATACTTCGGCTTGATGAATTTCCATTCGACGTCTTTGGGGCTCTTCATGCTTCCTGCGCCCTTGACGGGATAGGGCGCCACCATCTCGCTGCTCCTCGCCATCCCTTTCTTCGGCACGAAATCCACCCGCCATTGCGCGGGATACGGCATAGTCCAGCCGAGCGCCCGCGCGTCCGCCGGGGCCTGCACCCAGATGGGCACCTCGGGTTCAGCCAATCCGTCTACGAGGTTGGCACAGCAGGCGCCGGGGCAGTCCATCACCGCCACGCACACCTTCCCCTCCGCCGCGCAGGGAACTTCCACACCGGTCAATAGGCGCTCGCTGTCGTGGCCCGACAAGGTCACCGTGATGTCCCGTTGCTCTTTGTCCCAGACACACATCACAATCGCTTCAGTCCTGCCGAGCATCTGGAGGAACATGTTCTCGGTGGGTATCTCAGCCTGGTCGAGCGGGAGCTTCGCCGCATCAATCACGATATCATCCGCGAAGAAATCCGGGATGACTCCAAAGCGGGAAGGCGCCTCGATCCGAACCTTGTTTGCACCCTCACTCGGTTTTGCCTCAACATATATCTGACCGCGCTTCAGCCCACAGCACAAGCTGAGAGGTTCACCGCCCTTGCCTTCGAACACGCCTTCAACGGACACCGCACTCGGGCTGTTCGCCAATATCTTGACGGACAGTAACCGTACCGCGTTCCCAGCCTTCGCCGACGCAAGCAGGGCGCGGCGTTGCCACCCCTTAGCGGAATGGGAATAGAGCTCGGCCCCGGCCGTACTCTTGCGCAGAACAACCGCGATTCGGTCGTTCAAGAAAACCATATCCCCTTTGAGCTGGCGGGGAGCCGTGTCCTTCTCCAACTTAACCCAGCCCGTCTTGCTGACAAGTGCGGCGCTGGGCAACTGGCCCGTCAAAGCCGCGCCGGTGTCAAACAGCAATACGTCACCCATGTCGGACGCCAACTCCCGGTCCTGCCCTTGCGCCGTTGTTAGCCCGGCCGCCAGTGCCACAAGCGTTACCAGGCTCAATCTGATCCGATACAGCCTGTTCATTCCTGCACGCTCCTTTCCCTCCAACACCATTTATCTCGCGAACACAAGTTCCGCCATTTCCTCAAGGCAGCACCTGTGCCGAGATGTGGCGTGCGGGCCGCGCGATGAGGCCGAGAGATGAGCCCCTCGACGGTAGTCCTCCACGTCACGTTCGTGGCCGATACGTAGCGCTCGGGCGGCGTCTGCTCGCGGAACGAATCGAGACATTCGGCCCCCTTGCCGCTCGCCTCCCCGCCGAACTGTAGGCAGCCGATGTACGCGTGCCAGTCCCCGTCTTCCTGGTACATCCGGAACTTCAGGTAGTTGTAGTCGGCCTGGATCGCCTGGGCCTCCTGACGGACGATGCCGTACCGCGCTGCCGTCAGGAGGGACGCGCCTCGCCAGGAAACGCTCCAGGTCGCATCGCGGGCGTTTGTTCGAAGCTCGAGCTCGTTCCGAAGCACGGAGACTCCTCCGCCGCATGTTGCCACGGCAATCGAAAGGGCCGCGATGGCGGCGAGTTTCGTCAATAAGCTATTCCTGAATGGGCAGCTTGATACCTTATAGGTGATTCTGCCACAGAGCAAGCGAACGTTTCAAGTGCCCCCGGCCCGCGCTTGTCTCGATGTCGGCCCCGTTGTATACGTCGGCGCAACGACGGCGAGCGGGCGCTCCGCTGCACCGTGTCGCTCACGAACACGGCCGCCGAAGGCGAAGTCACCGGCTACTGGAGCCAGAACAACTTCTGGTTCGGAGGCAAGGAGGGCATGACCTGGGCTCGGCCCATGACCCGCGGCGTGGACTTCACGGGCCAGGACGCCCAGGGCAAGCAGTGGTTCACCTACGCCTGGTACTACATTGACGACGCGAGGGGTGGCTGGAACGGCGCCTTCCACCGCGGGCGTCCCCAGGGCATGGTATGCCTCTTTGACTACGATGACCTCTGGCGCATCTACGACAACCTCGAGGCCGTGACGACCGAGTGGATGTACGACAAGGAAATCCGAAGCACGAAATCCGAAACAAACCCGAAATCCAAACTGCCAATGACCCAAACAAGAGCGACATGCTGCGCCAGCCTCGCCTTCCAGCGGCCCCTGAAACAAGAGCGGTTCCTCAAGCCCGACGCCATCGTCTACAAGCCGAACCCTGAGCCGCGGGTGCTCTTCCTGCACGGGCTGTGGTGGGAACAATTCCGCACCGACGCCGCCATCCGCGCTGCCTTCCCCAAGGCCGAGGTCTGCGATGGCTGGCTCGAGGAATCGCTTGTCGGCTTGGCGCTCTCCTACTTCCCCGGCGACTACCCCAGCCTGCTCGGCTACGACCTCATCGTCCTGGCGAACCTTCCGGCCGCCCCCCTCGACATCGTGGGGCAGGAGATGTTCAAGGACTATGCGGAGGCCGGGGGCAACCTGCTCCTCCTTGGGGGTGACCAGGCATTCGGACAGGCACGCTTCACCAACGAGGGGCTGATCAAGCTCCTCCCCGTGGAGCTCGGCGGCCCCTACAACTGGCGGAAGTTGGCGGGCAGCCGCGCTCTCAAGGTCAGCCGATGTGCCCGCCACGCAGGGCGTCGCCTTCGGCGCGAAGGACTCGGTCTCCTACAGCCACCTGTGCAAGCCGAAGCCGGGCGCCACGGCCGCCGTGACCGCGGGCGACCGCGCGATCCTGGTGCTGGGCGCGACACTGAAGGGCGGCCGTGTCGCGTGTGTTCTCGCCACGCCCTTCGGCAAAGCCGAGGCGGGCGAGACCGCGTTCTGGGACACCCCGGCCTGGGCAACCCTCATGCAGAACACCGTCCGCTGGCTGGTCAGACACTGACCTGCATCTGGCCCCGGGTTCACACCGGACACATCGCCGTAGGTCCACGAAGCCTACGGTTGGGGGTTCGAGTCCCTCCGGGCGCGCCATACAAGCAACCCAAGACCCTACAGCCACTTGCGACTGTAGGGTCTTGGTGTTTCTGGTGTTAGCCGCTTCAGGGTTCTTTGTGGGTAGCCCCCAGGGGTTGTGGTGACGGGGTTCACGTCGCTGGGACCGGATAGAGGTTGAGGCCGCCGCAGTGGAAGTAGATGGCCGTCTGGTAGTGCTCGCGGTTG
>VGYV01000368.1 GCA_016872855.1 Planctomycetota bacterium | reverse complement strand
CCACGGCGCTCTTGTAGCAGCAAGCGTCCCGCTTGCCAGCCGATGGCCACGGCACGGTCCACAAGCGGGACGCTTGTGGCTACAACGACCGGGAATCGCGGCGAGCCATTTAGCGTGGCAGGGCGCACCCCCTTCGCAATCAGCAGCAGCGCCGCAGCGACGAGGATGACCGCCAGCAGCGCCCAGTAGGCGGTAAACTCCCCGTCCTCATCAAAGAAGAGCGTGAAGCCATCTTCATAGAGGAAGACGAGGACGCTGCCGACCCAGAACTCGGTGGGGCTTCCCATGCGTGTCTCCGCGGGTGGCGACGGCCCCACACTACGCCGTGGCCGCGGGCGGGTCAAGTCGCGCCGTGGAAAGAGGGGTTGACGTGCGGCTCGCAGTCGCTATGATACTGGTGTCCCGCAAGCGCAAGGAGGACAGGCGATGAGAACGCTGCTCCGTGTGTCCGTGGCTCTGGGCGTCGCGCTCGTGGCCCTGACGGGCTGCGAGGAGGGGACGCCGCGGTCGAAGGCTGGGAAGGGCGGCGTGGTCGCCCTGCCCGGCGAGGCCATCCAGCAGGCGAAGGAGGGCGACGCCGCAAAGCTCAGGGCGATGATCGAGCAGAACCCAGAGTTCGCCACGGCCCCCGACGACGAGGGCGTGACTCTGCTCTACCACGCCGCCGCCGCAGGCAAGGCCGAGGTGGTGGAGACCCTGCTTGCCAAGGGCGCCGACCCCAAGGCGGCCACCGAGAAGGGCGTCACACCCCTCTGTGCGGCGGCCCGGGCGGGCCATGCCCCGGTGGTCAAGGCCCTCCTCGCCAAGGGCGCAGACCCCAATGCGAAGACGAAGGAGGGCGAAGCCCCGCTCCACGCGGCCACCGACCACGTGGCCGGCCTGCCCCAGCACGCCGGCTGCGTCGAGGCCGTCAAGCTCCTCCTGGCGGCCAAGGCCGACCCGAACGCGAAGGGGAAGCAGGACGCCACGCCGCTCCACGTGGCCGCGAAGCACGGGCACAAGGAGATTGCGGAGCTTCTCTTGGCGGCCAAGGCCGACCCGAACGCGAAGTCGAATGCCGACGACTACGAGTGGACCCCTCTCCACCGCGCGGCTGTCTACAACCATCGGGACATCGTTGAACTGCTTCTGGCGAAGGGCGCCGACGTCAACGCCAAGGACATGCACGGCCGCACGCCACTCGCCTGTGCCCGCCACATGCGCCACCGCGACCTCGTCGAGTTCCTCCAGCAGAAGGGGGCAGCGGAGTAGTCGGCCTGCCATCCCTGGTGGCTGCGTGGGCGTGCCCAGCCGCATGGGCAGCCTCGGGGTGGGCAAGGAGGGCAATCTCGACGCCTCCACGCGGGTTACGGAGACCCGCAAGATGGAGTTTTCAGCGGCGGGCTAAGGCGCGGTCAGGTCAGGAGGCGCCCGATGCCCTCAACAAGGGAGCGGGCTCGGGCGGCGGTGCGGTCGGGTGGCACCTCGCGGTAGATGTCGGTGATGTCGCCCAGGCGGTCGCGGAGGCGCTGGGCGAATTGGCGGGCGGTGAGCCGGTCGCCCTCAGCGAGGCCGAGGCGCTCGCACCAGCGGCGGTCAATGAGAAGGTTCCATTCGCGTTTGGACTTGGGGGCGGCGGGGCGGAAGCTGGTGTCAATCACGTCGTCGCACAGGCCGCCGAGGTTGTGGATGCACGGCGCGCAGATGTCGTCAGCCCCCAGCTCCATCTCCAGCATCATGTCGGGGGCGGCCAGGATGGCAGCGGCCACAGTGTGGACGGCGTGGCCATAGGGGTGGGGCTGCCAAGCCGTCTGCCCGCGGCCGATGTCGGCCACGATGTCAATGAAGTGATGGGGCTTGATCCGGATCACATCGAGTCCTTGCAGCAGGCGCGGGGGGATGAATGGATGTGTGGATGGGTGGATGGATGTCAGACAGTCATCCATTCATCCACCCATCCAATCATCCTCTTTGGTTGTGGCTTTCGCCAGCCTGCTCTGCCAGCCAACGGGCGAGGTCTTTGGCGTGGTAGGTGATGAGGATGTCGGCGCCGGCGCGGCAGAGGGCGGTGAGGACTTCGGTGGCGGCTCGGCGCTCGTCGAGCCAGCCGTTGGCCGCGGCGGCCTTGAGCATGGCGAACTCGCCGCTGACGTTGTAGGCGGCCACGGGCAGGCCGAAGTCCCTTTTGACCCGCCAGATGACGTCGAGATAGGCCAGGGCGGGCTTCACCATCACGATGTCGGCGCCCTCCTCGATGTCGAGGGCCACCTCGCGGAGCGCCTCGTCCCCGTTCGCGGGGTCCATCTGGTAGCCGCGGCGGTCGCCGAACTGGGGGGGCGACTCGGCGGCGTCGCGGAACGGGCCGTAGAAGGCCGAGGCGTACTTCGCCGAGTAGGCCATGATGGGCACGTGGCCAAGCCCCTCGTCGTCGAGGGCCGAGCGGATGGCCCCCACCCGCCCGTCCATCATGTCGCTCGGGGCCACAATGTCGGCCCCCGCGTGGGCGTGTGACACGGCCATCTTCGCCAGAAGCTTGAGCGTGGCGTCGTTGTCCACCTCGGAAAAGACTCCAGGAGTCTTTTGCCGGGACGGCCCTCCGGGTGCTTCGCACAAAAGACTCCTGGAGTCTTTTCCGAGCACCCCGCAGTGGCCGTGGCTTGTGTACTCGCAAAGACACACGTCGGTGATGACCAGGAGGTCTGGCAGCGCGGCCTTGACGGCGCGGACGGCCTGCTGCACGATGCCGTCGGGGGCGTAGGCTTCGGAGCCGACGGGGTCCTTGGCCGACGGGATGCCGAAGAGCAGGACGGCAGGGATGCCCAGCCCGGCGGCCTCGCGGCACTCCTCGACCAACTGGTCCACCGAGAGCTGGCAGTGGCCGGGCATTGAGGCGATGGGCTTGCGGATGCCCTGGCCCGGCCGCACAAAGAGGGGCAGGACAAGGTGGTCGGTCGATAGCTGCGTCTCGCGGACGAGGCGGCGAATGGCCTCGGAGCGGCGCAGGCGGCGGGGGCGGACCTGGGGAAAGCTCATACCGGCTCCCCTCCTTCGCTGAAGTCGTAGACCTGTTCCACATCGTCGGGCCACCACTCGACAAGCTCGGCCTCGTCGAAGAAGAGGGCAATCTCCTTCTCGGCGGATTCGGGGCTGTCGGAGCCGTGGACGAGGTTGAAGCGGTTGCTGACGGCGAAGTCGCCGCGGATGGTGCCGGGCAGCGCGTCGGGGCCGAAGGTCGGGCCCATCATTCGGCGGACGACCTCGACGGCGCGCTTGCCTTCGAGGATGAGTGCGACGGTGGGGCCGCCTGTCACGAAGCGGATGAGCGGCTCGTAGAAGGGCTTCCCCTCGTGGGGCGCGTAGTGCCGCCGCGCCAGCTCCTCGCTGATCTTCATCATCTTGAGGGCCACGAGCTGAAGGCCCTTGGCCTCGAAGCGACCCACGATGCGCCCAACCAGGCGCCGCTGCACAGCGTCGGGCTTGATCAACACCAGCGTGCGTTCCATCAGCTCTCCATCGCAGAAGGGGACCTGAGGTCGAGCAGGCCGCGGAGGACGAAGATCAGCGCGTCCTCCCCGTCGTTGGAGTAGGCGTTGGCCTGGACGCGCTCGAAGCGGAAGCCTGCGCGGCGGTACATGTCCTGGGCGGCGAGGTTGCCGCGACGGACCTCGAGGTATGCCTCGCTGAGGCCAAGGCGGCGGGCGTGGTCGAGCAGGTGCTGGAGCATGGCCATGCCGATGCCGCGGCGGCGGTGGCCCTCGCGGACGGCGATCTTGGCGATGTGCGCCCGGTTCTCCTCGACCCAGAGGCCACCGTAGCCGACGAGTCGCCCGTCTATCTCGGCCACGAAGAAGTTGTGGTGCGGGTCCGCCACGGCGCGGCTATAGGCCCCCGAGCGCCAGGGGGCGGCGAACGTGGCCTTCTCGAGGGCCACCACCGCGCTCAGGTCGCGCAGGCCCATGCGGCGGATGTGGAGCTGGCCATCCACGGGACCCAACGGCTCCCGCCGGCTCCACACGGCCCGAAAGCGGCGCAGAAATGCGCTCATCGCGCCCACGGCTGTCGCACCCTCTGGATTCGCACGCTCCCCAGCGCCTGCCACGATACCGCAAAGCCGGCGGGGTGTCAAGGCCGGCGGGCGGTGGGAGTATGACCCCCAATCCTGGCAGACGCCCGGGTCCCCGTTTTCTCGTGCTCGTCGTCGTCCTCGTCGTCGTCGTCGAGTTCTGGCGCTCTTCCGTCGGAGATTCGACGACGAGGACGACGACGACAACGAGGACGACCGCAGCCGATGCGGGTTACCAGAACTGGGGGCCGTACCCGGGCGGTGGCCGGTACATGCAATCCCCCTGCCCGGTCGCATTGCCTGCTCCGTGCAGCGTCATCGCGTCTCCGTGGGTGCCTTCGAGCAACATTCCACAGTTGTGCAACTGTGGAATGTTGCTTCCTCCATGCCTTGGGCACGCAGATGGCTCCATTGCGCACTCCGCTCGCGCAGTCATCAACATCCGATGCAGCTCTCGAAGCGGGGAACGCCGGAGCAGATTGCCCGTGCCCGGGCAACGTTGATTCCCTCGTTCTGCGCGTCTATAATGGGGGGGGGAAGGGTGGGGCCTGGTGGAGACGCGCGATGGGGCGACTGGCCGGCCTGATTGGCCTGATGGCAGTGTTCGGGGGCGGACTGTGCGCGGGCGAGGCCCCGCCGAAGGAAGACGCGAAGATGCTGGAGGCGATGGGCCGGCAGATGGCGGAGCTGGTGAACCGCGACCGAGCGGAGGCGAAGGCCCCGCCGCTCGCCTACCACGAGGGGCTGGCCGCCGTGGCCCGCGCCCACTGCGAGGACATGAAGTCCAACCGCTTCTTCGCCCACGACTCGCCCCGCACGGGAAGCGTGCAGGACCGCGTGGCCGGCGCCGGCATCCCGCACCGCGGGGTGGCCGAAAACCTCGCTCGCGCGCAGACGGTCGAGATGGCCGAGCGCAACCTGATGCTCAGCCCCAAGCACAAGGAGAACATCCTCAGCCGCGACTTCACCCACATCGGCGTCGGCTTCCTCCGCGGCGACGATGGCTGGCTCTACTGCACCCAGGTCTTCCTGCGCCGGCCGCCGGCCCGCGACGTCGAGGCGGTCCGCGCCCAGATCGTTGAGGGGGTCAACAAGGCCCGCCTCGCCAAGGGCCTGCGGCGCCTCCTGCCCGATGAGACCCTGGACGCCCAGGCCCTCGCCCACAGCGAGCGCGCGGCCAAGCTGGGCAAGGCCGACCCCCTGTGGCTCGACGCTGAGCTGAACCGCCGCGACAAGCGCTGGCGCCTCCACATCGCCGCCTACTTCCTCACCGACGACCCCGAGCAGGCCATCAACTCCGATGTGGCGCTGAGCCGCTCGGCCGACCACTTCGGCGTTGGAGTCGTCCAGTCCCCCCTCAACAGCAAGGCGGCCGGCGCCCTCTGGATCACCCTCCTCTGCGCCCAGAAGAAGTGAGCGTATCCGCGCGCTATCCGTGCCTGTCACACCGCTGACATGTAAGCTTAGTCCATGCAAGGCCTTATGCAGCGGCATGTCAAAGGCTGGCTCCCGGTGGCACTCTCTTCCTGGCCCTTCGGGCGTGTTGCCTTGCGTTATCCGGCCTTCGTGCTATACTGATACTGCACCTGACGCAGGGAGTTGCCGCATGTCGCGCCCGCCCAGGTTCACGTACGCCGGCGCCCTTCACCACGCCACGCTGCGGTGCAACAACCGCGAGTTCCTCTTCACCGACGCGTCGTTCGAGCGCTTTCTCGACGTGCTCCGGCGCGCCCGCGGGAAGTTCCCCCTCGCCCTCTACCACTACTGCCTGATGACCAACCACGTCCACCTCCTCTTCGAGGTCCGCCGCGACGACACGCTGCCCAAGGCCATGCACTGGCTGGGCACCATGTTCACCCGCGGGTTCAACAAGGCCGAGGGCCGCCACGGCCATCTGTGGGAGGGACGCTACCGCAGCACGATCATCGAGGATGCCGCGTACTTCCTTCGCGCCATGGCCTACGTGGACCTCAACCCCGTCCGTGCGGGCATGGCGCGTGCCCCGGCCGACTACCGCTGGAGCGGGCACCGCGCCTTGCGCGATGAGGACCACGGGAGCCTGGAGTTCCACCCCCTCTACGTTGCCCTCGGAGCGGACGCCGCGGCGCGCTACCGTGCCTACGGCGAGTTGCTTGCTGCCGAGGCGACGCGTCCCGCGGCCAGCCTGGCCACCACACACTTTGTAGGCACGCCGCGCTTCGTGCGCAGGATGGAGCATCGGTTCGGTCTGGACGGGCCGGGAGCGAGCGTCGAGCGTCGTCCGCTGGGCCTTGGGGTCTTCGCCTCTGGCCCCCACCTGGGCGACCCGCGGCGGAGGCGATGACATGTCGAGCCATAACCATTGGCGCAGCGGCGTGTTACATGTCAGCGGTGTGACAGGCACCGCACGTAGGGGGAGGGTTGGGGCCCGCCGTTACCCCAGAGCGCCAGGAATGGGGGCCATACTCTGTGCCACCGTTCCTCTTGACTTCCGCGATCTCGCGCCATACCATGACCCGGCGGTCGGTGCTCCTCCAGCGTCCCGGGAAGGAGGGGATTGCGTATGGTATCCCTCGAACTGAACCGGATGACGGCAGTCTGCGCTGCTGCTCTCTTGTGGGCTCTTGGCGCCGGCGCGGGGGACTGGTCCCTGGACCGGCCGCTGCCTGTCGAGCGGGCGATCGAGCTGCTCCTCAAGCCCGATGATGAGGGGATGAGACGCAACGCCTTCGCTCGCTATGTGTACCTCGAGGCGACATGCACGGTCTGTCGCGCTGCTGAGGGGACTCCTGGACTTCGGCCGCAGGCCGTGCGCGCTCTCATGGCGACCCTGTCCCATGAGCCGCCCGACGAGGCGCGCAGGGCGAAGCCAAGCACGCGCTTTATGAGCACACTCATGGAGGTCCTGGCCGATCAGCCGCCCGACGAGGCCCTCAAGACAGCGCGGCGTATGGGCGTTCACGAGGGCTTTTTCGTCCTGAAGGACTGGGAGCAAGTGCGCGTGGCGTCGGCCGCAGCGCTCGGCAGGCTGCAGGCGAAGGAAGCTGTTGAGCCCATCCGCGCGCTCTATGTGCGGTCGAACTCCCCGCTCGTGCAGCGGATGCTGGATCCCGTGCTCAAGCGTCTCGGAGCCGCCTCACCCGAATCCGAACTGCCCGCGCAAGAGCGGGCCGTACGCGACTGGGTGCTCAAGATTGCCAGAGCGAAGGTCGAAGAGTCACTCCCCCCGCTCCGGGGCCTGCTCACCGAGAAGACAGCGGACCGCGGCTCAGAGGAGCGAGCGGGGGGCCTGCTCAACCTGGCCGGCGCAGCCTCCCTGCTCGGTGGCTCTGAGCTTGGCCAAGCGAGCGATGTGCTTCTCGATATGCTGGCCAGGGCCGAATCGCTCCCGTCTGTGAAAGCAATGCGCCGTGGCTTTGGCGAGGCCAGTGTCGGTTTTCGGGAGTTCGTCCTCGACAAGCTCGACAGCCTGTGCCCCACCCCGCGCGCTCTCTCCAAGCTCGAAGAACAGGTCAAGTCCGTGGATTGGTGGGAAGGCGCAGGCCCTATGGCAGAGAACGTAAGATGCAAAGCGGAAGTGCTGCTCTCCACCTGGCAGTTGCTGCTTGGGAAGCCCATTGCTGTTCGAGAGCGATACCGCTACGGAGAGCCATCGCCAGCCGAGGCGCAGCTCCACCGGATCTGGCGGGAGACGGTGGATTCGCGACGGTTCGATGAGGGGATCAGCAAGCTGGAGGCGTTCGCCAAGGAGCAGGCGCAGAATCCCGACCTCGCCGCTCAAGCCTATCTCCGCGTGATTGACTGCCTGTGGTGGAAGAGCGATTGGGACGCGGCCATCGCGAAGGCGAAGTGGCTCGCCGGCGCGCTGCCTAAGGCAAAGGCGCCACAGTTTGTCCGAATGCCGCAATACTCCATGAACAGGCTCCTGGCAGTTGAAGTGCAGGAGTATGTCGGCAGGAACCCGATCTACATCAAGGACTTCGCGTGGGCCAGGATCGCCGAGCTGTGCGAAGCAGCGGAGCGGACGGAGGAGCAGCTTGCGGCGTACGACCACATCCTGGCCACCGTGCCCCGGGATGCCCTGCCCGATACCAGGAACCCGGCTATCGTCCTGCTCCCTCGACTGCATCGGGACGCTCTGACCGCCAAGGCGGAGCTGCTGCGGCGCTCGGGCAGGCGGGAAGAAGCCAAGGAGGCCGCGGAGCTCTGCGAGAAGCTCTACCCGGCTGCTGAATGGGAGAAGCTCCGCGCTGCGGCGACCGAGGCCATGCGTTCCTATCAGGACAGGCATTGCCCGTGGACGGAGCACGAGCGGGAGGCGGAACGCAGGAGGTCCCAGGAGTTCCACGATAGAGTTCGACGCGGCGATGCCGTGTACGAGAAGAAGAGGCTGGCTCGGGAGGCGGAGAGGCAAGCCAACTAGCCCGCATTTCTCACCAGCGGGGCCAGCTCCGCAGGAGCGATAGGGTTTAGCCGGCGGCGTAAGCCGCCGGAAGGGGGATGCCATGGGCGCAGCCCCGAAGGGGCGGAAGGGGCGCTCTGTCGTGCCG
>VGYV01000367.1 GCA_016872855.1 Planctomycetota bacterium | reverse complement strand
GGACGGCCCGCCGCCGATGTCGCTGATGATCTCGCGGATGGTGATGCCCATCGGCACCTCGATCAAGCCTGTGTTCCTCACCTTCCCCACCAGGCTGAATATCTTGGTGCCGGTGTTGTTGGGTGTGCCAATCTTAGCGAACTTATCTCCTCCTTCCTGGATGATGATGGGAACATTGGCCCAGGTTTCGACATTGTTGATGGCGGTGGGCTTGCCAGCGATGCCTTTCTGCACGGGGAATGGAGGCCGTTGGCGCGGCTCGCCCATCAGCCCCTCAATGGAGCGAAGGAGCGCAGTCTCCTCTCCGCAGACGAATGCGCCAGCGCCCTTCACCATGCGGATATCGAAGGAGAACCCGGTTCCCAGGATGTCCTTGCCCAAGATGCCCAGTTCGCGCGCTTGCTGAAGGGCCGCGGCCAGGTGCTTGACGGCGAGGGGGTACTCGTTGCGCACGTAGACGATGCCCTCGGTCGCCCCTGTGCCGTAGGCGCCGATGACCATTCCCTCGATGATGCTGTGCGGATTGCCCTCCAGCACGCTGCGGTCCATGTAGGCCCCGGGGTCCCCCTCGTCCGCATTGCAGACAATGAACTTACCGCGGCCGTTCGGTTGCTCCGCAAGGCGCTGCCACTTCAGGCCGGTGGGGAAGCCGGCGCCGCCCCGGCCCCGCAGCCCCGATGCCCTCACTTCGTCCACCACCCACCTGGGGTCGCCTTGTCTCAGCGCGCGGGCCAGCGCCGAATACCCGCCATTCTCTATGTAACTGTCGAGGCGGGTCGGGTCAACCTTCTCGTTCCTGGAGAGAATGGTGCGGACCTGCTTTCTGAAGAAGGGCAGATCAGCCTGCTTCCGCACTCGCGCGCCTGTAGCCGGCTCGAGAAACAGCAGGTCCTCGACCACAGCTCCGTCTGCCACGGCCTCCACGATCCGTGCCATGTCCGCGGGGTCAACCTTTGGGTAGAATGTCCCCTCCGGCTCAATGAGCACGGAAGGCTCCATCTCGCAGAACCCGTGGCAGCCGGTGACGCGCACGCGGATCTTCTCGGTCAGATTCCGGTCCCGGAGTTCCTGTCGGGCCCTGCGCACGAGCTCATCGGCGCCGCTCACCTGACCGCAGGTGCCTGCCGGCACCACGATGGTGGGAGAACCGGGGTCCAGCGCGGCAACGAGACGGCTCTGAAGAGCACTGAACTTGTCGAGGGAGTCCACTCTATCCATGGGTGCGTTGGTCTCTCAACTTCCCGATGCGGCCGCATCCAGCTCGTGGGCCCACTCAGGGTTGGCCCGAACCCGCCGGATGATTTCCCTGGCTTTCGCGGTGCGGACGTTCGAGAAGTAGCGGCCGTCAACAACGACGATGGGGCCTAGCGCGCACGCGCCCAGGCAGTTCACTGTCTCCAGCGTGAACTCCCCGTCCTCCGTAGTCTCCCCTGCCTTCACCCCGAGTTGCCTCTCGAACTCGCCGAGGGTCACGGGCGCCCCGCGAACGTGGCAGGCCGTGCCCAGGCACACGGAGACGAGATGTTTCCCTCTGGGCCGGAGGCTGAACGCGCGGTAGAAAGTGGCCACTCCGTACACGTCCACCAGCGAGCGCCCCGTAGTCTCGGCCACGGCCCGGAGGGCACGCTCCGGCAGGTAGCCGTATTGCTCCTGGATCTCCTCCAGGATGCTGATCAGGCCATCGCCGTTGGCACTGAGCCTTTCCGCGGTTCCCTGCGCCTCGGCGAAGACCGCGTCATCGTCCTGGGCCTTGCTCCCCAAGGAGTGAAGGGCAGTGCCCTGTGCCATGCTATCTGTACTCCTCACAGCGCCACACGCCACCCTCGGGTCTGGGGAACGTGCAATCCCTGCGGTTCTCGCAGTCCTGACACAGGCCCGTGTGCGTCGCCGAGTCTCCCTCCCCGGCACCGGGGCTGAGACGGTGGCCGGCCAGCGCACGGCTTGGGCCTGGGGCCATCCTTGAAGGCAGGCGGTCAAGCTCAAACTCGTCGCACTGGAGCAACGGGCCTCCCGTCTTGCGGGGGTACACACACTTGGCCGCTTTCGCGCACACTCCGCACAGCCCGTGCATTGCCAACGTCTCAGGCATGGCTGGGTCTCGCTCTCTGAGTTGCTGGTTGCCTTGCCATCCCGACTATTTCCGAGAGTGCAAGCGCCATGCCAAGGCGGGGGCGCACCGCAGACGAGCGGGTGTCGGCGCCGGTCGCCGCCGAAGGCGAACAGACGCTGGCGAGCTAACTCCGTGCAGCCCAAGGGTTTAGCCGAGGGGAATGCCCTCTCCCTGAAGGCAGGGATGAGTTGCTTGCCTCCGTGCGCTTGGCAGGAGCGCAGCGGTCAGACGGGGGGATTCGCGCCGCCGGGGAGAATCTCCCCGGCCGCGGGGGAACTCAGGACAAAGGCTCCCCCATGCTCCTGAGCTTGTCCCGCAACGTCTTGCGGTCGATCCCGAGGACTGCCGCGGCGCGGGTCTTGTTGCCGCTCACGCTCGCCAGCACGTTGCGGATATACTCGGCTTCTACTTCGGCCAGCGTCCTATCGAAACCTGTCTTACGTAACGCGGAGAATCGCATAAGCGAAGGCAGATCCGGGGCATCTATGGCATCTCCATCGGTCATGACCACCAGACGCTGAATCACGTTCCCCAGCTCCCTGACGTTGCCCGGCCAGTAGTAATCGCGCAGCACTTGGAGTGCCCGGCTGGAGAACTGAGGCGTGGGCTTGTTCGCCTCGGCGGCGAACTTCTCGGCGAAATGGCATGCTAGGAGCAGAATGTCGCCCCCTCGCTCACGCAACGGCGGAATGGCAATCGTGATGACGTTGAGGCGGTAGAACAGGTCCTCCCGGAACACCCCCGTCTTCACCAGCTTGGGCAAGTCTTTGTTTGTGGCCGCCAGGACCCTCACGTCTGCTCTCCGTGTCCGGCTGGAGCCGACCATGCGGACCTCCTTGTCTTCCAGCACCCGCAGGAGCTTCACCTGCATGGCGGGGCTTGTCTCGCTGACCTCGTCGAGGAAGATTGTACCGCCATCCGCCGTATGGAAGAACCCTGCCCGCGATTCCGTTGCCCCAGTGAACGCGCCCTTGACGTGCCCGAACAACTCGCTCTCAAGCAGCCCCTCCGGGATACCCCCACAGTTGACGGCCACAAACGGCGCGGAGGACCGCCTGCTCCCATAGTGGATGGCTCTGGCCACGAGCTCCTTGCCGGTGCCGCTCTCCCCGGAGATGAGCACGGCGGCGTCGGTCGCCGATGCCTTCCCGATGGCGTCGAGGACCTTCTGCATCGGCTCGGAGGCGGCGATCAAGCCGCCAGGCACAGGCCGTGTCCTTTGCGGTGCCACTTGGCTGGCACGGCGCAGATGCAGCTTGTCGAGCGCTCGCCCGGCCGCTGACAACAGCTCATCGTTCGTGAAAGGTTTGGGCAGGAACTCCTCCGCCCCAGCCTTGACCGCCTTCACTGCCCCGTCAATCGAGGGGTAGCCCGTGATGACCACGACCTCGGTGTCCTTGAAATTCTCTCGCACGTGCCTCACCAGGTCCAGGCCGCCGACCTTGGGCATCTTGAGGTCGGTGATGACCAGGTCGATCCGCGTGTTGTCGAGTATCCCGATCGCTTCTGCCACGCCGGGCGCCGAGAACACCTGGTACCCTGCCGCCGTGAGGTTCCGCTCGAGGACCTCGATCGTGGCGGGAGTGTCATCCACGACCAACACGCGCGCGCTGTCACCCGGGGACGACATCGCCGCAGTTCTCCTCTGTGCCTGGCGGTTCGGCCACAGGGAGCCGGACCTCGAACCGCGTGCCGCAACCGGCCTGGCTGTGGAC
This sequence comes from Planctomycetota bacterium, assembly GCA_016872855.1. GTDB lineage: Bacteria > Planctomycetota > PUPC01 > DSUN01 > DSUN01 > DSUN01. Next base: position 4,764 of record VGYV01000367.1, on the reverse strand, counting down.
CTTGAGCGAGCCACCGTGCGAGGTCACGATCCCGTGGGCCACGGGGAGCCCAAGGCCCGTGCCCTGGCCAACGTCCTTGGTCGTGAAGAACGGCACGAATATCTGCTCGCGAACCTCCTCGCTCATGCCGGTGCCTGTGTCTTCGACGATCAGCAGGACCTCATCGCCGCAATGGCGCGTCTCGACGATCAGCTTGCCCCCGTCCGGCATGGCCTGCAAAGCGTTGACCACGAGATTCACCAACACCTGGTTCAGTTGGGATACATCCCCGGTGATCTCCGGCAGGTCGGGAGCCAGCGAGCGCACCACTTCCACACCCTCCTTTGCACACCGGGCCTCAAAGAAGTAGATGCCCTCCTCCACAATGCGGTTCAAGTTGACCCGAGCCTTGTGTGGCGGCACTTGCCGGGCGAACACCAGGAGCTTCTTGATGATCTCCCTGGTATGCAATGCTGCGGCTTCGATCTTCCCAATGTCCCTTCTCGCCGACTCGGGTAGTCCGGGGCAAGTGCTTGCGAGTTGCGCGAACCCCAGGATGCTGCCCACAGGCTCGTTCATCTCGTGCGCCACGCCCGCGGCAAGCGTCCCGATTGTAGCCAGACGATCTGCATGGCGGAGTTGTTCCTGGAGCTTCGACTTGTCCTTCTCGCCCTGTTTCCGCTCAACGATCAGCGCCACCTGCCTGGCGACCGCGTCGAGCAGGTTCCGCTCCTCCCGCAGGAACGGCCCCTCGTCAAGCTCGGGCCTGTCTTCGGCATACACCACCTCGACGGCGCCGCAGCGCGTGTTGTTCACGACAACCTCCGCTCTCTGCGTCCAGGCGCCGTCACGGAAGCCCTGCGTTGAATAGGAGTCCCCATGCAGGGTGATCCGGGCGGAAGCAATCTCGGGATACTGCCAGGCTGCCGGAAGAAGCTCGACGATTCCCCGGACCATCTCCTCCAGCGATATGCCTGGCTGCCCGGAGATCTGCGCGATCCCGTACAGGCACGTCAGCTCCTTCACCCTTTCGCGGAGAGCTGCCTCTGTGGAGCGGGTCCGCTTGCTGCTTGCCATGAGCACCCCCACACCTTGCGCGAAACGCGAGCAGTCCCTGGAGCTCCGCCGCCGGACGATCCTCCGAGCTCTGCCGAAGCACGGGGCCGGCGCACTATCTTAGGCTGTCTCCTCTGCCGGTGCAAGCTGGGTCGCCTCGTCGGGGCTGCAACCCAAAGGGGCCACATGGCTCGCAGCGTTAGCTGCACGGTACCGAGATGCTTCCCGGGTACGTGGCCGAACTGTTGGGCTCGCACTAGCACCCCGTCGCGCGGCGGATGTAGCGCAGGCATATCCTGCCACGGTGCTGAGCGACTTGCGTCTCCCTGCTCTTTGGGGTACCCCCGGGGAGGATACTGCGCAATCCAGGGCGGAAGGTGCCCGAGCGTCCCAGAACTGTGCCAGAACTGTGCCAAGAGCGCGCCTAAATGATGGGAAACAACCAGCACCTACAGGGGGTATCGTGGGCTGCTCAAAGTCTTGGGTGCAGAACGTTTGCGACGCAAACACTGATCTGGGAAGAGGTTACGGAAACCGCTTCCGTACTTTCCCCTATCCTCCACCAAGCTAAGAGGCCGATTCTCAGCGACACGTGGTTGAGAATCGGCCTTTTGCGTTTCAGGTGAGAAGGCTACTATCCTCGTAGGCCGACGATCTGCCGCCAAGGGCGAAACCAACGGGAGCGAAGAATCAAGGAGGCACTCTCATGGGCCACTCGGTGCGCCATAGTTGTCGCTTGCTCCTGAGCCGCTCCTGCTCCTCCCCTCGCACGGCCCGGTGATCAAGGAACCGAAGGCGGAGCTTCTGGCCTACGGCCCGAACATCACCTTCCTGCCGCGTCGTAGACGCGGACTCCGGAGTCCGCCCCTCCGGGGCGGAAATCATTCCGCGTCGTAGACGCGGACTCCGGAGTCCGCCCCTCCGGGGCGGAAATCACTCCGCGTCGTAGACGCGGACTCCGGCTCGCCGACAGCGGGCGGACGCTGATCGTGGACTGCGGCTTCGGCAAGACGGAGCTGGACGCCACCGTGAGCCAGATGCAGGAGCGGCTCGGCCTGAAGGCCATTGACGCCGTCCTCGTCACCCACATGCACGGCGACCACTGCCTGGGGGCGCCTTATGTGCGCGAGAAGTACGGGGCGAAGCTCTGGACCCTCGACCGCGTGGCGCCGCCCGTCGAGCAGCCCGAGCGGTTCGACTACGCCGCGCAGCCCTGGTCCTATTCCAGCGAGGCCGGGCCGATCAAGCTCGACCGTACGTTCAAGCCCGGCGAGAAGGCCGCGTGGGAGGGCTATGAACTGACCTTCGACTGGATGCCGGGCCAGACCGAGTTCGGCTGCTGCATCCACGCGATGATTGACGGCAAGCGCGTGGCTTTCACGGGCGACATGCCGACAATCATCTTGCCTGGAGTCTTCTCTTCATTCCCCTAGCTGGGCCGCCTCCCGGTGGCTCAAGCGCCTCTGGCGCTCCGCCCTGCTCGGCAGGCAGCGCCGAGGGCGTGTTGTGCGCCCCTAAAGACCTTCTGTCATTGGCATGCGAACGGCCGGCGGAGTATGATTCGGGTGGAGGTGGACTATGGAACGCGACAAGCAGATCAAGAAGCGCGTGAGAAGGCAGTATGCCCGCATGGCGGCCGAACGGGAATCCTGCTGTTCTGCTCCCGGGCGCCCGGCCAGTCTGACCGAACAGGCCAAGGCCAGCGGTGTTCAGGGAAGCGCTCAGGGTCCTGAGGCCAGGCGGCAGGGTGCTCGTGGCAGACCTTGTGATCGGAGAGGCGGTCCCTGATGAGGTCGTCCGGGGCCTTGACGACGCATGGAGGGGGTGGTTCGCTGCAAGCCCTCTGGAGAAGCAAGCGTACCTGGACGCGGTCAGGGACGTGGGCTTCAGGGATGTGGAGGTCGTGGCGGAACACGAGTTCGACTGCCCGGGGATGGACGGTAGGCTGCGAGGGAGCCTCATCAGCATTCAGGTGAGGGCGCACAAGTGAGCACGCGGCCGCCGCTGCCCCAGCGCCGGTCCTGGTTGCATGACTTGGGACAAGAGTGATGAGAGTCCTGCTGACATCGGCCAACAGAGCGTCCATCAATATGCCCGTCTTCCCACTCGGGCTGGCCTACGTCGGGGCGAGCTTGCAGCAGGACGGGCACGACGTGCGGATTCTCGATCTCCTGGGCGACGCGGGGGCTTGTGCACCAGATGAAGAAGGCGGGCTGCGTAGAGGTCAGCCTCGGGTTCGAGAGCGGATCGGACAGGATGCTCCGCCGTCTCGGCAAAGGCTTCTCTGTAGCCGACGTGAGGCGCTCGTCGCGGCTCTTCAAGGAGTTCGAGATCCGCCAGACGGGCTTCCTCCTCCTCGGCGGGCCGGGCGAGGACAGGGCGAGCGTGGACGCCAGCTTCGCGCTGGCCGAGGCGCTACAGCCCGAGGGGATGAAGGTCGCTGTCGGCGTGAGGGTATACCCTGGGACGCCTCTGGCCAGGCTGGCCGCCGCCGAGGGTCTGCCCTCAGAGGAAGCGGGCCTGCTTGAGTCGCTCTTCTACGTTTCCGCCGCGGTTCGAGACTGGCTTGCAGAGCGCGCGAAGGAAGAGGTCAGGAGTCATCCTGGCTGGCGGCTGTAGGAGACAGGCGGGGAACCCCACCGAAGCGTCCCTATCCTCCACCACAAGACAGGGCAAGGACTTGTGAATCAAGTCCTTGCCCTGTCTGCGTTTGCGGCGGGATTGGCGGCCTTACGCCCGGCCACAAAGCCGCGTGGCCAGCCGGCGTCCCCACCCCAGGAAGCGCGCGGCCATGCTCCGAGAGGTCAGGAGCGGGACCAACAGGCGGCCCCCCAGGCGCCGCAGCCAGCCGTTCAGCCGCACTACCCTCCCATTCCGCTCCCGCTCGATGACCCTGCCTAGGACATCCACCTCGCTCACCCTGTCCGGGGCGCCGAGCACGGAGTCCCCACGGGTTGTCAGGACGCGGCGGCCGTCCTCCGCCCGGCAGCCCACGACCCGGTGCGCGACGACCTGGCGCTCGCCGATGCGGTGAAGGGCAACCTCGCCCACGCGCAGGTCGCCCAGCCGCGCCGGCTCGACCGTCAGCACGTCGCCATCCCGAATCAGCGGCGACATGCTGCGTCCCCGCGCGCGGAAGCGGATCCTGTTCCCGCGGCCCAGCAGCTCCGTCGAGAGCGCTGCGAAGTCATCTGGTTTCAGGCGTTCGTCACACACCCCGCGCTCCTCCGCACCCTCTTCCTCGCCGCCCGGCGTCGGAAACCCCGAGTGTCCGAGGCCATCGGATCGGCACGCTGCCTGCACCGCAGTTTAGCTCCGATTGCCCCCGCCGTCAACCGCCTGAGCGGGAGGAGACCGTAGGTAGGGCTTTCCCTGAGTGGTCCGCGGGAGGTTCCCGGTATCCCTAATCACGTGTTTTCCGGGGCGGGGAAGCAGGTCGCGCCTCATTGGCCGGCCGCCCGTCCAGGGGTAGGCTGGGAGTGGGCGGAGGGAAGGATGTCTTGGGCTGGGAAGGGAAAGGAGAGCGAGCGATGCGTAGCGTGTGGAATTGGCTGGCGATTGGCTTCGCGTTCCTGTCCGCACAGGCGCTGGGTGGGCAACGGGAGGACAACGATCCTCACGCGACCGGCGCCCTGCGGCCCACGGCGAAGCAGCGCGAGTGGGCCGACAAGCACATGGTTGCCGCGGGCCGCGTGCGGCTGAACAAGCTGGGCCTCGACCGCGTGAACG
>VGYV01000366.1 GCA_016872855.1 Planctomycetota bacterium | reverse complement strand
AGACACCCGTACACAACGCCTTCCAGCATGGAGGTCTGGTCACTTCTTCGCCACCTCTCCCCCCGGTCGATCAAAGACAGAACAGAAGAGATCTGATCTTGAAGACCGACCGGGACATCATACCAGGAACCCGAGAGACCCAAGAGACGCGTGACGCCCCTTCTGCGTCGCTTTGGTCCCTTGTGTCTCTTTCGTCCCTTCGGTCCCTTGGCCGGACTCTCCCCGCTCCCTTCCGCCGCGCCGGCGGGTGGGAGTGGCGTAAGTCTCGAATTGTCAAAGAGCTACGCGGGCCTCGCTCCGGGCGCCGCTCATGCGGGAGAGGTGGACGCGGGCCTTCCGCGAAGCCTTTCCGCACCACGCGGTTCCCCGATTGTGAAAAAGACACCCGCTGTCTTTTTTACACCTCCCGCGGCGATGATGGCCATTACGCCAATCGGCACAAGCACTTACGGCCATCGGTCCGCCCCGGAAGAGAAAAAAGACACCCGCTGTCTTTTTCACCGTCTTCTCCGCTCAGGGGCGCGGCGGGCCTCGTCGCAGGGTGGGTAGCTGTGTCGGAGCCACCCGCCGCTGGAGCGCACGGGCGTACGAGGGACAGGCGGCCATCGCTGGCCGCGCTCTCCCTCCACTTCATGGCTCGAGTCGCTCATGAAATCGCTCACTTGCGCCCCCTCGGCAGGGGCAGCATCGCCTAAGTGCTTGAGCGGACAGCATTTGCGGAGATGAAAAAGGTCGGCGAGAATCGCTCTAAGTCGCTCCGGGGTCGCTTTGTGGTCGCTAATACCTTGTGGAATCACTGTTTATCATGACGCTCATGATACGCTACGATCACTCGCGGAGCGACAGGGCGGGGAAGGGTAGAGGAGTCGAAGACGAGGGCGGTCCGCGCATTCCGGCCGCGGCGCCAGGCTTGGGGGGCAGATTCAAATCTGGCTTGACTCTTGAACGTCGGCAGCATATAATGAATATGCGCTCACTAGATGAGCCACCGCTCTGTGTCTGAGCAGTAGCTCATGTGAAGGAGGAGAGGTTCACAATGGGCACGGATGCGGCAACACAGGGGCTGCCGCGCAAGGAGCGGGAGCGTCTGGCCCACCGCCGCGAGATACTGGAGGCCGCCGAGCGGGTCTTCGCCCGCAACGGCTATCGCGGCTCCACCGTCGAGCAGATCGCCCAGGAGGCCGAGTTCGCGGTCGGCACGCTGTACAACTTCTTCAAGAGCAAGGAAGAACTGTACGAGGAGGTGCTGGCCAGCCTGGTGGAGCAGGCGCTGGCGGCCTTCCGCGAGCGGGTGCTGGGGGAGGCGGATCCCGTGAGCGCGGTCGGGGCGCTCATCGAGCTTCGCATTGCGCTGCTCGACGAGCACAAGGGCTTTGCCCGCGTGGTGTTCCAGACGCCGATGGCCGAGCACGGCGACGCCTTGCTCGCCCTGCCGCCCCGCTGCCTGGCGCTCATCGAGGAGGCCCAAGCAGCGTTCACCCAGGTGCTCCAGCGCGGGATCGCGGCGGGGGTGTTCGTGGACATGGCGGCGGGGGACCTCGTGGTGTGCCTCCAGGGCATTCTGAACGCCTTTGTGGCGCAGTGGCTGCTCCGCGAGCCCCAGGAGCCCTTGGCGGAGCGCGTGGCGCGGCTGCGTGGCATCGTGCTGGGCCTCATCCTGCGGAAGAAGGACTGACGGAGGATGACCGTAGTGGCAACCGTGATTCGTCACTCTATCCGACTCGCCGTGGCCCTCCTGGCCTGCGGGTGCATGAACCTGGGGCGGTTCCGGGCCGATGTGGCGCGGAGCCGCGACGCGGCGGTGGAGGCCTGGCAGCGCGCGCAGGCGAAGGGGGACGCGGTGCGCCTGCGGATCGAGGGCGACCTGACGCTCGAGGCGGCCCTGGTGTTCGCCGTCGGCAACAACAAGCAGCTCCTGGCCACCATCGAGGAGAAGCAGATTGCGGCCGGCCGCCTCACCGAGGCCTGGTCAGCCGTCTACCCCATCGCCACGCTCACGGGCACCTATCGCCGCGACGACCGCGTGTCGAGCTTCTCGGCCGGGCCGCAGACGATCACGATCGGGAGCCTGAACAACTACACGATCAACCTGGCGCTCAGCCAGCCGGTCTTCCGCGGCGGGGCGATCCAGGCGGGCATCCGCGCCGCCCGTATCTACGGCCTCCTCGCCGACGAGCAGGTCCGCGCCGCCGTCCAAGGCGTCCTCTTCCTCGCCCGCAAGGCGTACTACGACGCGCTCCTGGCCGCCGAGCTGGTGAAGGTGAGCGAGGGGGACCTCGAGCTGGCGGGCCGCTACCGCGACGAGGTGGCGAAGAAGGTCAAGGCCGGCACGGCCACAGAGTTCGACCTCCTCCGCGCCCGCGTGGAGATCAGCACGGTGGAGGCTGAGCTGATCGAGCGTCAGAACGCCCTGCGCTTGGCCAAGGCCGTGCTGCTGCGGGTGCTGGGCGTGTCGCAGGGCAGCGACGTGCGGCTCACGGGCAAGCTCGCCCACGAGCGGGTCGGCCCCGAGCTGGCCGAGGCGGTGGGCCGGGCCTTCCGGCAGCGGCCCGAGCTGCTCCTGGCCGAGCTGGGCATCCGCCTCCAGCGCGAGGGCGTCAAGGCCGCCAGCGCCGGCTGGTTCCCGATCCTGGACCTCTTCTGGACGGGGACGTATGCGAAGCCGGACCCGCACTCGATGACGAACATCAAGTGGAACGACGCCTGGTCGGCGGGGGCCAACGCGGTGTGGACGCTGTTCGACGGCTTCCGCACGTCGGGCCGCGTGCGGCAGGAGCGTGCGAAGCTGAGGATGCAGGAGCTCGGCCTGCTCGACGCGGAGGACCAGGTGCTCCTCGAGGTGCAGCAGGCCCTGCTGAGCATCGAGGACGCGGAGAAGCTCATCGCCTCGCAGTCGGCCAACATCGAGCAGGCGCGCGAGGGCCTGCGCCTGGCCGATGTGGCCTACCGCGGCGGGGCGAAGGCCGAGGTGGACGTGCTCGACGCCCGCCAGGCGCTCTCGCGGACCCAGGCGATCTACTACCGGGCGCTCCACGCGCACATGATGGCTCGCCTCGCCCTCGAGCGGGCCACCGGCGCCCTCGAGCCGCCGGGACAAGGAGCCCAGAAATGAAGACGGTTCTCAAGACCCTTGCGTGGCTGGTCGTGCTGGGGACGGCGGGTTACTTCGCCGTCCGGACCGGCTACAAGCGCTACCTGGACAAGCGGGCGGCCGCGAAGCAGGCGCCCAAGAAGACCGAGGCCACGCGGGTCATCGCCGTCCGCGTCGCCACGCGGGACCTCCGCCAGGTGGCCTCGCTCACCGGCACCGTGAAGCCGATGGCTGAGGTGCGGCTGATGTCGAAGGTCAGCGGCCGGCTCGACGCGCTCCGCCTCGCGGACGGCACGGCCATCGAGCAGGGCACGGTCATCCCGAAGAAGGGGATGCCCATCGCCGTGATTGACCACGAGGCGTTCGTCGCCCAGGTGAAGCAGGCGGAGGCGAACGTGAAGGCCCTCGAGGCCGAGGTGGCGCGGATCAACGCGAAGGCCCGGCCCGAGGAGCTCGCCATCGCGGAGGCCAACGTCAAGAGCGCCCAGGCCGCCATCGAGGGCGCCAAGGCCGCCGTCGAGAGCGCCAGGTCCTCCGTGGCCCAGGCCCAGGCCTCGCTCAAGAACGCGACGGCCGACGTCGAGCGGGCGAGGAGCCTGTTCAAGGACAAAGTGACGACCCAACAGCAGCTCGATGCGGCGGAGGCCCAGTACACGATCGCGCACGAGCGGCACCAGGGGGCGCTGCAACAGGTCCGAAGCGCCGAGCAGCAGGTGCGGAGCGCCGAGCAGCAGCTCCGGGCCGCGCAGGAGCAGCTCGCCCTCACGGAGAAGGGCGCCCGGCAGGAGGACCGCGACGCCGTGGCCGCCAAGCTCCTCCCCGCCAAGGCCGCGCTCGAGCTGGCCAACATCAACCTGAAGGAATCCACCATCGAGGCACCCATCGCCGGCGTAGTGGCCCTCAAGCACCTCGACGAGGGGAACATGGTCTCCCCAGGCATCGCCATCGTGACGCTGATGGACGTGGGGACAGTGAAGGTGGTGGTGGGCGTGGCCGAGCGCGACCTGGCCCTCCTGAAGGCGGGAGCGACGAAGGCGAAGGTGAGCGTGGACGCCTATCCCGACGAGAGCTTCGAGGGCACGGTGCAGAAGATCAGCCCCGTGGTGGATGAGCGGACCCGCACCGTCGAGGTCGAGATTCACGTGCCGAACGGCCACCGCCGCCTGAGGCCGGGCATGTTCGTCCGCGTCGAGCTGGTGCTCCTCGAGAAGAAGGGCGTGCCCGTCCTCCCCGACCACGCGGTGACTTGGGTGGAGGATGAGCCCTGGGTCACCCTCGTGAACGCCGGGAAGGCCGTTCCGCGCGTCGTGAAGCTGGGCCTCTCGGAAGGCCCGGTCGTCGAGGTCACGGAGGGCGCCAAGCCGGGCGACCTGGTCATCGTGCGCGGCCAGCAGGGACTCAACCAGGGCGACCCCGTGGTCGTAGCCGAAGAGGGAGCGGCGAAATGAAGCTCCCCGAATTCTCCGTGCGCAACCCGGTGACGACGATGATGATCTTCTTCGGCATCCTCGTCATCGGCGCGTTCTGCCTCACCCAGCTCCCCATTGACCTGATGCCCGAAATGGAGCTGCCGGCCATCACCGTCCTCACCACCTACCCGGGCGCCGCCGCCGAGGACGTGGAGGCCAAGGTGACCAAGCTCCTCGAGGACCGCATCTCGACCACCCCGGAGCTCAAGCACATCGTCTCCACCTCGAAGGAGGAGGTCTCCGTCATCCGCCTCATCTTCGAGTGGGGCACCGACCTCGACTCGCGGGCCAACGAGGTGCGGGACCGCATCGGCTTCGCCAAAATCCTGCTGCCCGAGGACGTCGAGGACCCGCTGATCCTCAAGCTCGACATCGCGAACTTCCCGATCATGTTCTACGGCGTCCTGGCCCGCGAGAGCTACGCCGACCTCTACAAGCTGGTGGAGGACGAGATCGTGGACCCGCTGAAGCGGCTGCCGGGAGTGGGCGCCGTGGTCATCCGCGGCTCGACCAACCGCCAGGTGAACATCCGCTTCGACCGCCAGCGCCTGGCCAGCTATGGCCTGACGCCCCAGGACGTCGTCCGCGCCATCGGCCTCGAGAACCAGACCATCCCCGGCGGCAACGTCAAGCAGGGCCTCAGCGACTACCTGATCCGCGTGCCCGGCGAGTTCAAGGCCGTCGAGCCCATGAAGCGCATCGTCCTCAAGGCCACAAACGGCGGCGTCGTCCGCCTCGGCGACGTGGCGAGCGTCGAGTGGGGCTTCAAGGAGGAAACCCAGCAGGTGCGCGTCAACGGCCAGCGCGGCCTGCTCTTCATGGTCCAGAAGCAGTCCGGCGCCAACACCGTGAAGGTGGCCCAGGCCGTAAGCGCCCGCATCCCCGAGCTCCAGAAGCGCCTGCCCGCCGACGTGCAGATCAGCCTGCTGATGGACTCCTCGGAGGACATCCAGCGGTCGATCACGGACCTGAACGACGCGCTGCTCATGGGCGGCGGGCTGACGATCCTGGCCGTCCTGGTCTTCCTGCGCAGCGTGAGCGGCACCTTCGTCATCGCTCTCACCATGCCCTTCTCCCTCATCCTCACCTTCATCCTCGCCTTCTTCTTCGGCTACACGATCAACATGATGACCCTGTTCGGCATGATCATCGCGATCGGCATGGTGGTGGACAACGCGATCGTCATCCTGGAGAACGTGACGCGTCACCGCGAGGAGGGCGAGGAGGCCCGCGAGGCGGCCATCTACGGGGCCTCCGAGGTTGCCATGCCCATCGTCGCCTCCACTGCGACCACCCTGTGCATCTTCTTCCCCATCATCTTCGTCAAGGGCGTCACGCGGATCTTCTTCACCGAGTTCGCCGCCATCGTGGCCATCGTGCTCCTGGGGTCGCTCTTCTCGGCCCTCACGCTCACGCCGATGCTGGCCTCGAAGTTCCTGCGCCAGGGCGTGCGGGGCGACCGCCAGGGCTTCGGATTCCGCCTGTGCGAGCGCGGCTACAACATCCTCCAGGGCTGGTACGATGCGGCGCTCGACTGGTCGCTGCGCCACCGCCTCCTCGTCGTCCTGGGCGCCGTGGGGATCTTCGTCGGCAGCTTCGCCCTCGCGCCACTCATCGGCTCCGAGTTTATCCCCGAGGAGGACCGGGCACAGGTCCGGGGCGTCGTCTACATGCCCGTCGGCACCCGCGTGGAGGAGACGGCTCGCGTGATGCGCGAGATGGAGAGGATCGTCAACGAGGAGACCACGCCGGCCGAGCGGACGATGACCTACTGGCGCTGCGGCCAGAGCGAGGAGGGCGTCCAGAGCATCTTCGGCGAGGAGGGCTCCCACATCGGCGAGTTCGGCGCCAGCCTCGTCCCCATCACCCGCCGGCTGCGAACCGTCAAGGAAATCGCCCAGGCGGTCCGCCGCCGCATCGAGGCCGTGGAGAGCACGCTGGGCATCTACAAGTACCGCATCGAGACGGGCGACTGGATGGCGCGCCTCATCCTCGGCGGCGCCATGCCCCTCAGCGTCGAAATCCTGGGCGACGACCTCAGGGAAACGGACGGCCTGGCCGCGCAGATCAAGGCCATGGCCGCCGACGTGCCGGGGGTCGTGGACGTGAGCGTCTCGCGCCTCAAGGGCAAGCCGGAGTTCCAGGTGGCGGTGGACCGCGAGCGGGCCTCGGCCCTCGGCTTGAACGTGCACGACATCGCCGACACGGTTCGCGCCTCCTTCTACGGCCGCATCGCCAGCAAGTACCGCATCAGCGGCGACGAGTACGACATCTTCGTCCGCCTCCTGGAGCGGGACCGCAGCACGTTCGAGGACGTCGCTCTCACGCCAGTCCGGCTGCCGGGCGGCGGTCTCGTCCAGGTCGGCAACCTGGCCACCGTCCACCTCGAGCGCGGCCCCGTCGAGATCGAACGCAAGGACCAGAGCCGCCTCGTCTCCGTCGGCGGAAACGTCCAGGGCCGCTCCCTCGGCGAGGCCGTGGCCGACCTCGAGAAGAAGCTCGCCACCCTCAACGTGCCCCAGGGCGTCGAGATCAAAGTCGCCGGCCAGACCGAGGAGCAGCGCGAGAGCTTCTTCTGGCTCACCCTCGCCCTCGTCATCGGCATCCTCCTCGTCTACATGGTCATGGCCTCCCAGTTCGAGTCGCTCCTCGACCCCTTCGTCATCATGTTCTCCGTCCCCTTCGCCTTCACGGGCGTCGTCTGGGGCATCTTCCTCGCTGGCCACAACCTCAGCATCATCGTCTTCATCGGCCTGCTACTGCTCGTGGGGGTGGTGGTGAACAACGCGATCGTGCTGGTGGACTACGCGAACCTGCTGCGGGCGCGGGGGCACGAGCTGTTCGACGCGATTCGCCTTGCCGGCCGCACCCGCCTGCGTCCCGTACTCATGACCGCCGTCACCACCATCGTCGCCCTCATCCCCATGGCCTTCGGCGGCGGGCAGGGCGCCGAAATCTGGAACCCCCTCGGCATGACCGTCTTCGCCGGCCTCACCGTCTCCACCGTCCTCACGCTCATCTTCGTGCCGATCCTCTACACCATCTTCGAGCGGCGCCGCCACGCCCGCGCCGAGGAGGGAGCCTGAGAAGGAGGGATGATTGGATGAATGGATGATTGGATGAATGGATGGCTGAGGGAACGCTTCTTCTCTGGCATTCATCCATCCATCCACCCATCCATTCATCCCCTTCAGTCCGTCAGGAGTCCGTCCCGTGAAATTCGTTTTCATCGCCTACGACGAGGCCCACGACCCCCACGTGCTGAAGGTCCTCCACGACGCGGGAGTGCAGAACTACACCCGGTGGCTCGAGGTCCAGGGCCGGGGCAACTCGGGCGGCCCGCACCTGGGCACTCCCGTGTGGCCCAAGCGCAACCACGCCCTCGTCGCCGCCGTCGAGGACGAGCAGGCCGCCCAGATCGTCGAGGCCATCCGCTCCCTCCGCCAGACCCTCACCCTCAAGGGCCTCAAAGCCTTCGTCCTCCCCCTCGAAGAAGTCACCTGATCCCGCGAAAATCAACAGGCAAAATGATTGGGGGCAGGATGATAAGAGAAGAGGGCGATCAGGGGAGCGAGGCCAACACGGAGCCACAGGATCACGCGGTCCGCTGACGCTCAAATCCCGACACCCTCTACCTTCAGGCCCGCCTTCGTCCCTCCTTCCCGCTGGCGGCGGTCACCGGTCAAGAAGAGGTCGGGCGCGGCCCCCATCGCCGTGGCGATGTGAAGTGCATCTGACGCCCGCAGGCGCGAGCGTTCGAGGCACGTCAACGCTTTGTTCACTATAGAAGGCGTCACCTCCAGCGTCGTAGCATCCGCCAAGTCGGCTACCACTTCCTGCTTGATCGTCGCGTACTCGCTGTCCGACAGCCTGCCCCCTCGGCGCAGCCGGTTCAGCGTGGACACCACTTCGGGCAGGGCGATGATGCTCACCACCACTTCATCCGCGTCGGCGCACAGGGCCACCACCCGCTCCGTCCCCACCTCGCGCACGTACCGCTTGGCCAGCGCCGAGGAGTCGAGGAAGAGCCGCATCAAGGGCTCA
>VGYV01000365.1 GCA_016872855.1 Planctomycetota bacterium | reverse complement strand
CCGGCTCTTCTTCTGAAAAGGGGATGGCTGGATGAATGGATGGGTGGATGGGGCCTCTGCGGGGCACGTCATGCCGAGCGTAGTCGAGGCATCTCTCTTGGGCTCCGGGAGAGGAGAGATTCCTCGGCTTCGCAAGGCTCCGCTCGGAATGACCGTGCCAAGAGCCCGCCTGTGCTTTGTCAGAGGCCACCCATTCACAGCAGCGGCCCGCCTCCTCATCCATCCATTCATCCACACATCCATTCATCCTCGCGCACGTTTGGGGACCACCCTCCATGCCTGACGACGCACCGATTGAGGACCAGCTCAAGGCCATGATCGTCGAGCGCCTCTTCCTCAAGGTCGCCCCCGACGAGATCGCCGACGACGATCTCCTGATGGAGAAGTTCGAGATCGACTCCGTCCGCCTCTTTGAGATCGTCATCGGCCTCGAGGAAGTCTTCGACATCTCCCTCGAGGACGACGAGTTCAGCATCGAGCGCTTCGAGAGCGTCAAAGCCATCGCCGCCCTCGTCCGAGACAAGCTGCCCCATGGGGGCGTGGTGCCCAAGTCCAGTCCGGGGGATCAACCCCGTTCGGAGTCCCGCCTTTAGGCGGATTGGGGCGAGAGAAGACCGCCTGAAGGCGGGACTCCCAACGAGTTGACCATCTGGGCAACACGCCCATGACGCGTGACCCGTGACGCGTGATTCACATGGATGAGCCGTTGTACTTCCAGTCTGACGCCTTTCGCCTGTTTGGCGTTCTGCACCTTCCCGCCGCAGGCTCGCAGGCCCCGCCTGAGTCACGCGTCACGCATCACGCGTCACGCCTCGGCTTAGTCTTCTGCGCTCCGTTCGCCGAGGAGCAGAAGCAGGCGTACCGGGTGTTCGTGGAGATGGCGCGGCGGCTCGAAGCGCTCGGCCTCCCCTCCCTTCGCTTCGACTATCGCGGCACGGGCGACAGCCAGGGGCCGTTCACCGACTTCTCCCTCGCCGGCGCCCTCCGCGACATCGCGGCCGCCGCGGCGTTCCTCCGCGAGCGCGCGGGCGTCCAGCGCATCGGCCTCATCGGCCTGCGCCTCGGCGCCTCCCTCGCCCTGCTGAGTGCGGAATGCGGAGTGCGGAATGCGGAATCCGGCGCGAACGCGGCTGATGGTTCCCAGGTCACGCGTCACGCGTCACGCGTCAGGCCTCTCGGCTGCCTGGTCTTGTGGCAGCCTATTGTGGATGGCGCGCTGTTCTACAAGCTCAACATCCGCCGGATGCTGGTCCGCCAGATGATGACCCACGGCAAGGCCACCGGCGAGCGCGACACGGGCAGCGCCGCGACGATTGACCTCGACGGCTTCCTGGCCTCCCGCGCCATGTGCGAGGAGGTCAAGGCCCTGAGGATTGCCGATTGCCGATTGCCGATTGCCGATTGCCCATCAACACTCGTCGTCCAGTTCGCGCCGTCCCTTGAGCCCTCCGCCGAGTTGAAGCCCCTCATCGAGAGGCTCGGCCCCGCCGCCCAGTTCCGCCCCTTCGTCTTCGAGCCCTTCTGGGACCGGCTCGGCTATGTGGACTGCTCAGCGCCCATCGAGGCGACGGTCGCCTGGCTCAGCGAGTTGGCTGCGGCGCCCGCCTGACCTCTCACAGATCGCGCGAACGCGCGGTGGTCGCCGCCTCAGCCCGCCTCCGGCGGGCGGCAGGTGGTAGCCACGGGCGTCAGCCCGTGGACCACAACGGCCCCACCCGCAGCCCCCGCAGGGGGCGGCAGGAAGTCTCTGCCGCCCCCTGCGGGGGCTGAGCCTTTGGGTCGCACCTCCCTCCACGGGCTTACGCCCGTGGCTACCCACTGTCGCCCTGTCGGGCTTGTGTTAGTGCCGACCTAGTCCGTGACCCAGTTGTCCACTGGCGCATAGTCGTCGGTCATCACGGGCGCGCTCTCCCACTCCCGCTGGCGCTCGCGCCGGCGCTTCTCGCTGGGGTCGCGCGCGCAGAGCAAGTCGTCCATTGTCTGATGGTTCTCGGCGTGGCGGAGGATGCTGGGGATTTTGATGAGCGTGCCCACCCGTTCGCGCGCCCGCGCCTCGATCACGCTCCTGGGCAGCGGGTTCTCATACTCGTCGAAGTTCAGAGCCACCAGCTCCACGTTCATCCCGTCCGTGCGGCTGCGCGCGCCGAACCAGGAGCGCTGGTCATAGAGCTTGGGGAAGACGTAGGTGCGCTCGCGCCCGAACACGGCGTGAAAGGTCTTGAGCATGGCCCAGAAAAGCCTGCTCTTCTCCCCCTCCAGCGCGCTGATGATGTTCAGGTGCACGACCCCCTTCGGGCCGAGGCGGGCCTTGACCAGCGTCAGGAACTCGCGGGTGAGCAGGTGGAAGGGCGGCCGCCCGCCCGTGAAGGCGTCGAGCAGAATGATGTCGTACTGGTCCGGGCAGTCGCGCACGTAAATCCGCCCGTCCATGATCGTGGTCGTCACCCCGTTCTCGCCGGGTCGGAAGCCGAAGTACTTCTCCGCCACCTCCACCACGGTCGGGTCAATCTCCACCACGTCTATCCGCTCGAGCTGCTTGTAGTCGTTGCGGTAAATCGTGGGCACCACGCCGCCCCCGCCGCCCACGATGAGCACGCTCTTCGCGTCCTTGTTGAACAGCCACGGGATGTGCAGCGTGTCCGTGTACTTCGCCCCGCTCTCGTACGGCTCCTTGAGCCTGATGTTCTCAGTGTCCCCGCTCTGGAGCATGACCTCGCTCTCGATGTACTTGTCGAACATCATGCGGAGTGACCACTGCTTGCTCTCCTCGTAGCCGCGCGAGAGCATCACCACGCCGATGTGCTGGTAGGGCGAGTCCACCTCCGCCACCAGCGTCTCGTCGTCGCCCAGGCGGATGTATGACGGTGGCTTGACAATGGCGAGGACGCTCGCCGCGGCCACCAGCCCCCACAGGCCCGCCACCCCCACCGCGGAGAGCCGCCGCACCAGGCTCGGCACGAGGGCGAGGAGCGACACGAGCACCAAGCAGACGCCGAGGGCCTTCACCGTGGTGCTCGTCCAGTAGGTCGGCACGAGCCAGAAGGTGGCAGCCAGGGTGCCGGCGATGCTGCCGAGGGTGGAGAGGGCGTAGAGGCGCCCCGCCACGTTGCCCATCGTGGCCACGCTCTGGGCCTGGAGGCGCACGGCATAGGGCGACACCATGCCCAGGAGCACGCTGGGAACGAAGAACAGCAGCACGGAGGCGAGCAACGGGTTGGCCCGTCCGCCCGGGCTCATGCGGTCAATCCAGTGGTTGCACGGAGCCGCGATGAGCGGCACTGCGAGCACCAGCAGCCCGGCCACGGCGATGATGGCGCCGAGGACGCTGAACTTCGGCCAGCGGTCCGCCAGCCGCCCGCCGACCAGGTAGCCGAGGCTGAGGGCGGCCAGGAAGACGCCGATGAGGCTGCCCCAGACGAAGATGGTGCTGCCGAACGTGGGGGCCAGGATGCGGCTCCCGACCATCTCGAACGCCATGAGCGCGGCGCCGCACGCGAACACCACGACGAGGAGCGAAATCGCCTCCCCGCGGCCGCCCGCGGCGGCCGGTGCGGGGGCTTCTTGCTCTTTGTGCTGTCGGGCCATACGCAAACCCTCATGATGCCAAGGGAAATGCTGGGGCGCCCCTGCGTGGGCGCCCTTCTCACAGCGGCCATTATAGGCGGAGCCGCGCAGGCGATCAAGGCGGGCAGGGGATGCAGAAGGGACCCAAGGGACAAAAGGGACGTAAGGGACAAGGCTGGGGCATCTCGCACCCGAGCCTCTTGTCTCGTTGGTCCCTTACTACAACGCCCCGCAGATAGGGGGGCAAGCTCGCAGTCCCGAAGGGACTGGAGTGGGTGGCCGGCGGCTTCAGCCGCCGGATCGCGGCGCACACGCGGCCCAGTCCCGAAGGGACGGCAGAAGCCTTCACGGACGCGGCGCGGCACAGCACAGGGGTCTGCCGTCCCTTCGGGACTTCGCTGTCTCTCGCGCACGAGTCCGGCGGCTGAAGCCGCCGGCAACCAACTGTGCTCCCACTGGGAGCAAGACACCGGGATGGCGGCGATCTTGTCCCTTCATCTGTGGAGCGTTGTGCTCATGTCCCTTTCGTCCCCTTCCCTTCGCCCTCGATCGCCCTCACGCGATACTCCGCGTCGAGCTTCACCACCAGATCGGCCTCGCCGCGGGTTGCCGCGACCAGGGCGGTGTTCGGCCCATCGGTGCGCTCGAAGTGGGCGAGGGCCTCGTCGCGGGTGCGGCCGCCGCGCACGTGGCGGGCGAGCATGCGCTCGCGGTTCACGCCAGGCGGCAGGTCGAGGAACAGCCGCAGGTCGAAGCAGTCGGCCACCTCGGCCCACGGGCCTTCGCGGTAGAGCAGGTAGTTGCCTTCCACAAGCACCAGGCGGTCGGAGGGCTCCACCACGATGGCGCCCTCGACGGGGTTGTGAAGCTTGCGGTCGTACGCGGGCAGCGCCACCGCTGTCCCCACGTCCCGCAGGCGCGGCAGGTCGGCGGCCAGGCGGCGGGCGTCGAACGTGAAGTGCGCGCCCTTGTGGGGCATGAGAGCCCCCTGCCCGGATGGGGCGGGATGGGAATCGAGGTAGGCATTGGGGTAGTGGTAGCCGTCGAGGCCGAGTGCCGCGACGCCGAACGGCGGGTCCAGCGCCCGCAGCACGCGGAGCATGAGCGCGGCGAAGACCGACTTGCCGCCCGCCGGCACCCCCGCAATCGCCACCAGGAGGCGCCCGCTCGCCGCCTGCGCCCGCTCGATCAGCATCTGTGCCAGCGGGATGTGGAAGCGCTCGGCCTCCTCCCGCGAGCACGCCGCCCGCTCGGCGTAGCCCGCCACGTCCAGCGGCCCCGCACTGATCGCCTGCCACACGGCCACGGCCACACTGGCGTCCATTGCTCACCTCCGCCCCAACCCTACCACGCTCCTCCTCGCCCGTCAATGGTGGCATCTGCCTGGCCTTGCGGGGGAACCACGCCTCCTCCTCCCGGCGCTCCAGCGTCGGGGCGAGAAGGGCCGCAAGTGTAGTGCCAAAGAGGACTTATGGCTATCTGGTTTCTGTTGCGGAAAGTCCCGGAACTGAACGGGCTCGTTCGAGACGTAGCCGCAAGCGTCCCGCTTGCGGTCTTCCTCGCCCTACGACAAGCGGGACGCTTGTCGCTACATGAATCCGCAACAGAAACTATTTACAATCTTTTACAATTCCGGGGCGCTCATGCCAGGCAGGCAGATTCGTTGTACTGGGGGGAGAGGGAGAGTTGAAGAGGAAGGACTAGGGACGAGGGGGACCTGGGGGGCGCCCCCCCCCGCCGCTCGGGTGTGGCGCAATGTTGAACGACTCTGGCAAACACTGGCCGACTCTGAGCCGGAAGGGCGAGGATCGCCAAACGGCGAGTGAGCGACACTGCAAACAGTGAGCGACTCTGGGCGGGAATGGCGAGAATCGCCAAACGGCGGGTGCGTGAGTGTGAGGAGATGCCTCAGGCCTTGGGTTTGGGCGGGGCGTCGGGCTTGGGGGGCTCGGGGGCGGGCTCGACGGCCTCGATGGTGGCGCGGACGGTCATGCGGCGGCCCAGGGGGGCCGAGCCCTCGACGATGAGCTCGAAGCTCTCGGGCAGGCGGGCGAAGGGGATGCCGGCAGCCGCCTTCGCCCAATCGTGCGGCATGCCGTTGATGCGGACGACGGGGTTGGCAAAGGCGGAGACCTTGAGGCCCGGCTTGAGGGCTACCGTGTAGTCCTTGTCGAACTTCGCCAAGCGCTCGGCGGCGCCGCCCGCTGCGTCCACCTGGTAGATGTAGGTGCAGCCGGGGAGGTGGAGTGCGACGCGCGCGTTGGGGCCTTTGAGGTCACACGGCAGGGGTGGGCAGGCCGGCGCATCGTGGAGCAGGACGAGGAGGGCCTTCGCCGCCTTGTCGTACTTCACGGAGGCGGAGGGGAGGTCGAGGACCGCGATGTCGGGGAGTGCGACGGCGATCTGGAACTGAGCGGCGGTGGCGGCGAGGGCCTGCTGGAGGTCCTCGGGCTTGCCCTGGCGGGGCACCACGCGGATGTCGAGCTGAAGCTCGCTGGCGGGGATGGCGTCCTCAACCGCGGCGTCGGGCGAGACCGGGAACGAGGCGGCCCGCTGGCGAAGGCGGTCAACCTCCATCTGGAGGGCGCTGGTGGTGGCCTTGACGTTCTCCTGGTCTTTGGCCTTTGCGATGATTTGGAGGGCTTTCTCGAAGTACTGGGCGGCGGCCTCGAAGAGGCCGTTGGCGCTGTGGATGGCGCCGAGGCTCAGGTGGGCGTTGGCGTCGCACGGCCCGTCGTTCGGCTCGATCTGGACGACGCGCTGCCACTCCTTGACGGCGAGGCGGTAGCGGCCCGTGTCGGTGAGGAGGCAGGCGGCGAGGTAGTGGGGCAGCTCCTTGTCGGGGCTGAGGGCGAGGGCCTTTTCGCGGAGGGCGATGGCCTCCTTGTCGCGGTTGAGGGGCACCATGGCGTCGGCCTGGAGGTAGAGGGGCCGCAGGTCGTCGGGCTCGGTCTTGGCCAGGGCTTCGGCGGCGGCGAGGGCTTCCTGGGCCTTGCCGGCGGCGAGCTTGGCGAGGATGGCCTGGAGGGCGTCCTCGGTGGCCTGGTTGGGCTTGAAGGGGATGGCTTGGCGGGTGGCCACGGCCCCGACGCCCTCGACGGCCTGGCCGCGCTGGGAGCGTGCCCAGGAGAGAGCGCGGGTGAGCGCGTTGTTCTTCGGCTCGCGAATGAGGCGGATCACCTCGTCGTGGAGTTCGGCGGCTGCGGGGCGTTGGAGGGCGTTGCAGGCCCAGTTGGCCTCGTTGGGGGAGCCGGCCTCCATGACTTTGACGAGGAATGGGACGCCTTTGGCGCCGAGGCTGGCGATGCGGTAGATGGCGTTGCTGCGCTCGTGCTCCTGCATGTTGTCGTAGTGGCGGACCAGGAGCACGATGTCGGCGGGCCAGTTGGGGCCGATGCCGAGGCGGACGTCGCCGAGCACGTCGCGTGCTCGGACGCGGATTTCGGGGTCGTCGGACTCGGCTGCCTTTTCGAGGGCCTGGAGTGCGGGCTGGCCGATGCGGCGGACCAGTTCGGTGGCGCGCTCGCGGACGTCGTAGCGCTCGGCCCCCAGGTCGCGGACGACGGCCTGGACAATGGCGTCGGCGCTGATGCGGGGCGTGGCCGCGGAGGCCAGGGGAGCCGCCAGGGGCAAGCACGCGAGGGCGAAGAGCACACGTTTCATCGGGCGGTCATCTCCAATGCGGGGGAAGCGGTGTCAGGTGTTGGGTGTTAGGTGTTGGGGTACGGAAGACGGAACTCGCACGACCGTGCTCCTGTACCCCAACACCTAACACCCAAGTAGCTTTCAGCGATTCGGCGGCGCTCTCACCGGCACCACGACTGCCTAAAGGCAGGACTCCGAACCAGGAGAGCGACCCGTTTGGAGTCCTGCCTTCAGGCAGTCTTCGCCCCAATGAGCCGAATCGCTGAAAGCTACTTGGCACCCAACACCTGCTATTTGTAGATGTTGAAGCGGATGCGCTTGAGGCACGAGCGAAGGACCTTGACCTCGGTGAGGTAGGCGGACTTGCCGATGAGGTGGTCTTCGGTCAGGCGGTCGAACTGGAGGGTGAAGCGGCTGTCGGCGGTCTCGACCATCACGTCGCCCTTCTGGCGGCGGGGCTTTTCGACGCCCTTGGTGAGGAAGGCGATGTTCTGGACCTTCTGGGCGTCGGTCGAGATGTCGCCGAACGCGGTCTTGAGGGTCACTTTGCCGTCGGCCAGGCCAATCTGGCTGGCCGCCACGCGGTCGCGGTTGACGAAGCGGACGACGTGGCCGTCGGTCGTCTCCTCCGTCTCGGTCTTCGAGGGGCCGACGATGCCCTGGACGACTCGCAGGCGGGTGACGCGGCAGGGGTAGCGGACGTTGAACATGACGAACTTGCCGGCGGGCAGGGCGCCGGGGATGGCGTACTCGCCAAGGTCCGTGTCGTCCAGCCAGGCGCGCGTCTTATTTCCCTTGGGGTCGTAGGACACGCGCAGCGTGGCCTGGGTCATCATCCGCCCGATGTGGCGGTTCATGAAGGAGTTCATGTTGCCGTTCTGCATGACCATGAGGTTGAACTGGCTGGCGTAGAACTGGGCGATGAGGCTATTGGTGCCGTACTGCCCCTCGGTGTTGTTGGCGCCGAGGATCATCTCGACGTGGATGTAGCGCCCCATAGTGGAAGCGACCTTGGCCTCCATCGTGACCGGCTCGGTCTGCTCGAACTTGGCGAAGAGGGTCTCGCAGTTGCCCTGGGTGTTGCACTGGGCGGCGCCGTTGACGACGGACCAGCCGCCACCGCGGGCGGTCCAGGGGTCAAGCTTGCCGCTCTCGAAGTTGCTTTCGATGGCGGTGAGGGCGCCGCGGGCGAAGTTGATGCTGCGGACGATGCCGCGGGCGATCTTCATCGGGCCGGTGGCCTTGTTCTCGATGATGACGGCCTCGGGCGTGATGGCGGCCACCTCGCCCACGATGCGGTCGTCGTTGCTCAGCTCCACCACGTCGTCGCCCTTCGTCCTCTCCTTCGGGCGAAGCTCAACCGTGTCGAGCGCGGAGGCCAGGACGACCACCTCGCCCTC
>VGYV01000364.1 GCA_016872855.1 Planctomycetota bacterium | reverse complement strand
CATGCAGTACCGCGAGCGCACGCTCAAGCTCAACGCCGTGTTCGGGCGGGCGCTTCAGGCCCTGGTCGGCAAGGGGCAGTTCTCCCCCTTCCTCTTCGACTGCTTCCGCGGCACGCGCCAGGGCGACGGCTGGAACGCCCACCAGCAGGGCGAAGCCGTCCTGGCCGCGATGCTCGAGAAGCGGGCGCTGGACGCCTCCTCCTACCGCCCCCATGAGAGCGTGCGGAGCGCCACGTGCGCCTACCTGTGGCTCATCCGCAACGAGTTTCCGGGCCTCTCGGGGGCATTCCCTCCTGCCCGCTACTTCGACGACAGGTTCATCGAGGAGGCAAGCCGCACGAAGTACCTCGACTGGCGCTACTGGGACTACGGCCTCGATGAGAAGAAGAAGGTGGTGAATGCCGCGGCGAAGCTCCTCCAGGGCTTCGATGCCCTGCCGCTCGGCTACGACGCCCAGGGTGTCGAGTATTCCCGGAGCGACTTCTGGAACTGGCAGGCGCGCGTCCTGGGCGCCGAACCTGCCGTCCGCGACGCCATGCTCGCCAGGATCGAGGCCGCCTACGGCAAGACCCGTTTCGACACCTATGCGATGGGCCGCGCCTGGTTCAGCGTGGCGGCCGACCCCTCGACGCCGCAGAGCCGCAAGGACTTCTTCGCCCGCCTAGCCGCCTACGCCGAGCGGGTGCGCAACACGCCCGAACGCCTCTCGCCCCCCTTCCTGGGCCAACTGGACAAGCTCGGGGACCCCAAGAAGCTGAGCAAGGAGGAGCTGGACGTGCTGGTCGGGCTCTTCCCCGGCTGCGTGCCGGCGGCGTGGCCCGACAGGTGGGGCTTCGACCTCCTGGCCACCACGCTCATCCAGGGGCTGATCGCCCAGGGCCGCTCGACCGACCTCTATCCCCTCGTGCCCCACCTGTGGAAGATCGCCAAGGACACCCGCAACGCGCAGTTCCAGCACGACTTGACGCGCCTGGCGGTCCAGCTCGCCGACGCGGGCTCCTCCGTGGGCGGGGCGTCTCTGCCCCGCGCGCGGGGGGCGGAGCCCCCGCCCACAGGCGCGCCGGGGCCGGTGGGAACGCAAGGGCCGCCCGGCCCCGCCGGGCCGCAGCCGGCGCCCAAGCAGAACGATCTCGGCCTCGTCTTCGCCTCGGTCGGCCTCGACCTCCTGGGCGCCGACCTTCCCACGGAGGCCAAGACCGCCCTTAACGCCCTTCGCTCGAAGGCCCTGTCCGCCGTCGGCAGCGTCATACCCGTCCGCCGCGACGACCGCCGCTACCCCCTCTTCGCCGCCCAGGCCGCCTGGCTCGCGGGGCGCGCGCAAAACGCCTGGGAGCTCTACCTTCCCCGCCGACCCGTCCTCCTCACGATGTATAAGGAGCTGGACCCGGCGTTCTGCATCTGGCTGATTGACAAGAACACGGATGCCGGGGACTTCGACGTGGCCGAGGCCCTGGCCCGCGAGATGATCCAGTGGTTCGACTCTGTGACCGACGGCTTCGGGCCGGAGACGCGGGGACGCCTGCTGCTGGCCTACGCCAACATCTCGCTCGGGCGCCAGGAATACCCCAAGTCCCGCGCCCTCTTCGAGCGCATCGCCACGGGAAAGGAGTTCGAGGGCACGCCCGCCCAGGTGAGCGCCGAGATCAAGGTGGCGGAGGTGGACCGCCTGACCCGCCGCTTCGACGACGCCATCCAGCGGCTCCAAAAACTCACTCTCCACAAGGACCGCGGCGTCCAGGCCGAGAGCTACTACCAACTCGCCCTCGTGAAGTTCGACCAGGAGGAGTACCGCGAGACCCTCGAGCAGGTTGACCAGGTGCTGGCGCGTGTGCCCGACCACGCTCTGGCCCGCATCCTCGAGGGCCGCACCAAGGTGCGCCTGCGCAAGCTCGAAGAGCCGACCGAGCTCCAGATCGGCACCGCCGCCGCCCGCCGCTTCCTCGTGCCAGGCAGGTCCCTCAAGGTGAACCTCGAGGACCGCAACCTGGCCGTCGTCGGCACCTCGGCTCACATCGAAATCCGCGCATGGTCCGGCTCCGGCGACGAGGAGCACTTCACCCTCACCCCCTTCGGCGACTCCAAGACCCGCTTCGTCGGTCACATCCCCACCGAGCTGGCCCCCGTGGCCAAGGGCGACGGCAAGCTCCAGCTCCTGGGCAAGGACACGGCACACTACGACTACTCCGAGAAGTTCAAGAAAGAGCACAAAATCCTCATGGCCGAGCCCCAGACCCTCACCGTCGCCACCGACGCCGACCTGGCCGCCTCGTCGGGCAGAATCCTGTCGAAGGAGGAGCGCGAGGCCGAGGCCCTCGAGGAGATGATCCGCAAGAAGCTCAAGGCCGACGAACCCGAGCAGAAGGAGGCCCTCAGCAGCGTCCGCCCCGCCAACCAGATCAAGCCGGGAAACAAGTTCAACATCCGCGTCGTGGACCTCGACCGCAGCGAGACGGCGGGCAAGGACAAGCTGACCGTCCGCGTCGCCACGTCGAGCGGCGACACCATTTCCGCCTTCCCCCTCGAGGAGACGGGCACCCACACCGGCGTCTTCGAGGGCGCCGTGCAGACCAGCGCCGGCCAGCCGACCGCCTACGCCTCCGACTCCGAGGACGGCAAGGACCCCAACTTCGCCATCTCGAAGGGCGACTATCCAGCCTGGGTGGGCCTCCCTGACCTCACGATGCCCAAGCTCTACAGCATTGACCTCAACGACAACGTCGCGCTCGGCAAGATGGCCATCCAGGCCAACGTCCCAGGCCGCAAGATCAAGAAGTTCTTCCTCCAGACCTCGCTGAACGGCAAGGATTTCACGACCCTGGGCCAATGGCCCGGCGAATGGAAGGCGTGGGACGGCGCGCTCACGCTCGAGCTGGTCAAGCACGGCCCGGTGACGGGCGGCCCGACTACGCTGGCCGACTTCCGCCAGTACCTCGAAATCGGCTACCTGAAGAACAACACGCCAAAGACCGCCATCGCGGTCAAGGCGTTCGCCGCCAAGTGGGACGCAGCGGTCGAGGGCCAGGCCCACACCCTGGGCCTTGCCGAGGACGGGCCGGGCAGCGCCTACATCGCCCACCTCTACGGCGCCTTCTATCAGCCGGCGCGCAAGGTGCGCACCTTCGACCTCGACACGAAGGAGAAGACGGCGCCCGGCGTCCGCTACGTCCTCACCGTGGACGGCCAGCCGGGCGAGACGGCCACGCGCGTCCGCCGCTCCCTCGGCAAGGGGGCGCACCGCGTGGACCTCTACGTCTTCACCACACGCAAGGCGGGGGCGGAGTTCGAGCTCCAGGTGGACGCTGAGGAGCCGCCCTTCCTGCGGCCCGTGCCACCCGACATGTTCGACGCCGCCAAGAACCCCCTCATCCGCGAAGGCGTCCGCTCCGAACCCGCCAAGATTGCCGCGAGCCAGGACAATGGGGCCTTCGACATCGCCTTCCCGCCCGACGCGCGCGCCCGCGTCATCCGCCTCATCCTGGCCGACTTCGAGACCGATGCCCCGGCCATCAACCGCATCACCCTCACCAATGCGGCCGGCGCCGCCATTCTCCCGACAAGGGAGGACTTCGCGACCCTGCGCAAGAACCAGGTGCTCGAGGTGGTGCCAGGCGACAAGATCACAGTGACCTATGACGACCCGCGGGTGATCACCGAGGGGAGCGAGGTCCACGAGGCCACGCTCTCCGCCACGTTCCACAACGCCACGCTGAGCGCCTGCTTCATCGAGTATAGCGGCGAGGGCGCGCAGCGGCGCGCCCGCTACGTCCCACTCCGCCGCTTCAAGCCCGGCGACAAGGTGAGCGTCTACGTCGCCGACCCCGACTGCGATACGACGGACAAGCCGGACACCGTGAAGTTCACGGCGAAGACGCTGGAGGGCAAGCCCATCGAGTTCCCCGCCCTGGAGACGGCGGAGCACTCGGGCATCTTCGTCGGCGGCATCTTCCCCGTCGAGACGGACCCCAAGCGCGAGAGCGAGATACGCGTCGCCGCGGGCGACGACCTCCTCGTGGCCTACATGGACCGCGAGAACACCGACCCCGGCATTCCGTGGGAGCGCACGTGCCTGGTCGAGCAGACGGTGTGGGCGCCACCGCGCCTGTGCATCTACGAGGTGGCCTCGCGCCCGCTCACCGAGGAGGAGCTCGCCGCCGCCGCCGAGGCCACCACGGCAGGCCCGACGCGTCCCGCCGCGGGGCCGGCCGACGTGGCTGTCGAGGAGGGGGTGCCCGTCACCCGCGCCCTCACCGCCTCATGGCCCGAGAAGCCCGACCCCGCGAAGCCGACGCCCGTGTTCATCAACGGCCCGCTCCTCGTCGAGCTCACCTTCCCCTACGTCGCCCAGTCGCCCGAGAGCACGGCCACGCTCTACGTCCAGACCTCCTCGGGCCGCAAGGCCCACGGCAAAGCGCCGGAGGGCGACTTCGACGTCAAGGTGCCCGGCACCCTCAAGCTCGAGGCCACCCCCGGCAACGCGCCCACCGGCCTGCCCGCGCCGCCAGGCTACAAGAGCGTGACTGTCAAGGCGAGCGCCTTCGCCGGCGACGCTCTGGAGGACGGCCGGTTCACCTTCTCCGTGCCTGCCGAGCTGGGCAAGATCGGCGCAGCGGCGGCCGACCCCGATGCCAAGGAGAAGCCGGCCCTCGCCATCAAGGGCAACGACGAGGTCTTCGTCGGCCTCGAATACAAGGAGCCAGGCGGCCAGACCAAGTGGCTCACCGCCCGCGCCGTGCTCCAGGCCGATGCCTTCTTCGATGTCACCGACCCCCGCTACCGCGAGACGGTCGAGGGCGTCTACGTCGGCGAGAGCCTCCACTTCCGCGTGATGGACCCCATCCGCGACACGACAGACGAGAAAGACACGCTGCCCATCGAGCTGAAGACGGCCTCGGGCACGACGCAGAAGCTCGACCTCACCGAGACGTTCACCCACTCGGGCGTCTTCAAGGGCTCGGCCAAGGTCGCTTTCCAGGGCGACAAGGCCGAGGCCAAAGCCCCAGGCGTCCTCCCAGTCACCTACGGCGACAAGGTCACCGCCACCTACACCCTGTGGGCGGGGGCTCCGCCCCCCGCGCGCGGGGCAGAGACGCCCCGCCCACAGGAGAAGCTCGAGCGCGCCGTGGCCATCCACAAGGGCAGCAACGGCGACGTGGTGCCCTTCACCAAGCGCTTCGCCGACCCCCAGATCGCCGTGCAGACGCAGTTCTCGATTGCCGAGGCATTCTTCGAGCTGGCCAAGCGCCACCGCGAGCTGGGCAACGAGGACCTGGCCCGCGACGAGATCGCGCAGGGCAAGAAGCTCCTCGAGGAGGCCATCCGCGACTTCCCCGACACCGAGGCCCGCGCCCAGGCCGACTACCTGCTCGCCGACCTCGCCCTGGAGTTCGCCAACGAGACGAAGGACGAGGACGCGAAGAAGAAGCTCTACATGGAAGCGGTGGGCCGCTTCACCGACATCGTGGCCGGCTACCCCGACAGCCCGTACGCCCCGAAGGCCCAGTACAAGAAGGCCCTCGTCTACGAGAAGATG
The DNA here is from genome assembly GCA_016872855.1 of Planctomycetota bacterium. Lineage (GTDB taxonomy): Bacteria > Planctomycetota > PUPC01 > DSUN01 > DSUN01 > DSUN01. Next base: position 3,158 of record VGYV01000364.1, on the reverse strand, counting down.
GGCCTGATTGACCAGGCCTGCGAGGAGTACGTGAAGCTCTCGTACCGCTACCCGGACAACGAGCTGGTGGCCGAGACGATTGCCCGCCTGGGCCAGTACTTCCTCTCGAAGGGCAAGGAGCTGCGCGCCAAGGCCACGCCCGAGATGACCCCCGTCGAGCGCGAGAAGCTCGAGATGCAGGCCCGCGAGATGAACAAGACGGCGGGGCAGGTGTTCGGCCGACTCGCCGTCCGCTTCCCCACGCACCGCCTGGCCGGGCGCACGCTCGTGCTCAGCGCCCAGTGCTACATGCAGGCCGAGGACCTGCCCAAGGCCATCGAGGTCTTCAAGGCCCTGGCCGAGACCCCGAAGATGGAGCCCGACCTGGTGGCCGAGGCGATGTACTGGTGCGGCGACTGCTACATGAAGCGGAACGACCCGATGAACGCCTATCGCCAGTTCAAGCGCCTCACGTGGGACTACCCGGCGAGCAAGTGGGCCAAGTTCGCACGCGGCCGCCTCACCGAGGAGGCCCTCATGAAGGTAGACGACAACAAGTAGCATCTTCCTGTGCTCGTAGTGCGGCCTTTAGGCCGTATCTTGGACTGGGGGCTCAACCGCAGAGATACGGGCTGAGGTCCGCACTGCGAACCGGCTGGCAGGTGCCCATGACCCGCACGCTCGCCGCTGAATTGCCCCCCGCGCGGACCGAGCCACTCGACCGGTCCGACCCGGCCTTCGCCGCGATGGCCCGCGACGAGCGGCGCCTGGCCGAGGAGTTCCTCGGGGCCGACGAAGTGCTCTTCGCCGTGCAGACGGCGAGCCGGGTGGACGTTGGCCGCTGGCGTGGCGGGGGCCGCCTGTGGGCCTTCGCGCTGCGCGACCAGCTGGCGCTCGTGGCCCACGGGCCGAGGCCCTACGCCGAACGCATCCCCTACTCCCACGTTCGGGAGAGCACGTACAATCCTGTCACGGGCGAGCTCGTCCTCGCCCCGCCCCACCACCTGAAGGTGAGGGGGCTGCGAATGGCGCCGCTCGAGGGCTACCAGATGCTGGCCCAGATTCACAAGGAGGCAATGGCCGATGCTCCAGCTCCTGATTGACGGCGGTTCGATGATGGTGCCCCTGCTGCTGTGCAGCATCTTCACCATCGCCGTGCTCATTGACCGCGGCCTGGCGTTCTACCGCCACAGCAAGACCGACACGCGGTCGCTCCGCGCGAAGCTGCTGGACCTCATCGAGGAGGACCGCGTGGACGAGGCGGCGGCGCTCTGCGCCAACACCCCAGGCCCAGTCTCCGCCGTCCTCCTGGCCGGCCTCCAGTCCTACGCCAAGCACCGTTCGCTGGCCAGCCGCGTCGAGTCGCTCCTGGCCATCATGGAGAAGGCGATGAGCGACTACACCCAGCACGCGATGAACGCGGTCGAGAAGCGGTTCGCTGTGCTCACCACGGTGGGCAGCGCGGCGCCGCTGTTCGGCATGACCGGCACCGTGACGGGCATGATCGCCTCGTTCGGCGCCCTCTCGGCGGCCGGCGTCGAGGCTAGCGGCGTGGCCGCGGGCATCGCAGAGGCCCTCATCACCACCGCCGCCGGCCTCCTCATCGCTCTCGCCGCAGTCATCCCCTACAACATCTTCGTCGCCATGTCCAACCGCATCGAACTCGAGATTGACGAGGCGTCCTCCGAGCTCCTTGACCTCATCGCCACACGCGCCGGCGTCCGCCAGTAGGAAGTGACCCATGGCCCGCCGCGAACGCCACCGATACGGGCTCGACGACATCCCCGTGTCGTCCTTCTCCGACATCGCGTTTCTCCTCATCATCTTCTTCATCCTCACGACCACGCTGGTGGCCACGCGGGGCCTCCTCACCGAGTTCCCGGCCGGCGAGCGCTCGGAGAAGCAGGAGAAGAAGACGACCACGGTGGCCCTGCGTGACGGCAAGCTGATGCTCAACGACGCCGAGCTGGACCTGCCGAAGCTGCGGCGGGAGCTGGCCGCCCTCAAGCTCCACACCCGCTCGGGCGACGACAGGGTGGTGATCCTCGAGTCCGCCGGCCGGGTGGAGTACCAGGACTACTTCGCCGCCATGGCCGCCATCACCCAGGCGGGCGGCACCATCTGCATCATCCGCGAGGTGGGAGGCGGGCAATGAAGCACCCCCGCCCCGGCCGCCGCCGGCCCCGCATCATCATCCCCGTGGCGAGCATGGCCGACATCGCGTTCCAGCTCATCATCTTCTTCATGATTTGCAGCAACTTCGCCCGCGAGGCCGGCATCGCCGTCAAGCCGCCCGCGGCGCCCGACCTCGACCGCCTGCGGCAGAGCAACACGGTCGTCGCCATTGACGGCCAGGGCCAGATCTACGTCCAGGGCCGCCGCGTGCCCGACGCCCGCTCGGCGGAGACGGAGCTAGCCGACCTGCTCCGCACGGCCCGCACCCCCGAGGCCCGCACCGTGCTCTTCCGCTGCGACCGCGCCACGAGGCGCGAGCTCTTCGAGCCGGTCCTCGACGCCATCACCCGCGCCGGCGGCATCGTCGCCGCCATCGGCGAACGGGAGGAACGGCGGCAACGCCCCACGAGCCAGGAGACACCCGATGGCAAGTGAGCCCCAGGACATCCAGAGGCACTCGCCCGACAAGCTGCTGACCGCGTTCTCCAAGACGCGGATCATGCAGTATCTTCTCATCGCCGTGGCTATCCACATCGTGGCCGCGGCAGCGACCTCGGTCGGCTACATCCGCGACCACTGGATAGACCCCGAGGGCGCCGCGCGCCGCAAGGCCGCACAGCTCGAAGCCGCCAAGGCGGAAGTCGAAAGTCCAAAGCCCAAGGTCCAAAGTCCAATGCCCGAGGCGCCACGCCCCGAGCCGAAGGAGGCCAAAGCCAAGACCCCCGACGAGGCCCGCAAGGACACCCCGGTGATGAAGGAGATCACCGATCTGCCCAAGAAGGGCGAAATCCCCAAGGCGCCCGACGACCTGGGCATCTCGATTGATGAGACGAACAAGTGACACACGCCATTTCCGATTTCCGATTTCCGATTGCCGATTGAGGACAGAAGGAGTCCGCCTGTGCTGCCGGTTGAAATCGGAAATCGGAAATCGGAAATCGGAAATCTCTTGCTCCCCTCCCTCCTCTCCCTCCCCCTCGGCGTTGCCGCGGCGGTCATGGCGC
>VGYV01000363.1 GCA_016872855.1 Planctomycetota bacterium | reverse complement strand
CGGCTGCGTGGGCGGCATGGGGATGCGCGCGCGCACGAGGAAGGGCACGGCGAGCGCGATCGCCGAGGCCAGGTAGAGCCAGCGGCGGTCGAGTCGGTGAAGGTGGGCCAGGACATTCACAGCCGTCTTCCCCACTTTGCAGGGGATGAATGGAGGGTTGGATGGGTGGATGAATGGCAGAAAGAGCCAGGCGGCCCTTCCCCTTTCTCGTGCATCCATCCATTCATCCACTCATCCATTCATCCAGTTCCTCTCTTCCCGATGCCGAGCCACTGCCGCATGCCGGCGGCGAAGGCGCCGCCGCAGGCGCCGATCAGCACCGCACGCTGCACCGCCGTGTTCGGCACGAGGAGCACCCACTGGGCGAGCGAGCGGAGCTGAAGCGTGTCGGGCAGGGCATACGTGATCCAGTCGCCCAGGGGCACCTGTGCGAGCAGGATGACAAGGGCCGAGCCCATCATGAGGCCCGAGTCGAGGCTGTTCACGCGGAAGGCCCGATACGCGGCCGAGACGAGGTAGAAGCCGAGGAGGCCCATGCTGGAGTTGAAGAAGGCGGGCAGCAGGCCGTCGAAGAGGGCCTTCTGCGCCCACGCGGCGATGCGCTTAGCCGAGGTGTCGCCCAGGGCCATCGCCAGAAAGCCGACCGTGAGGAAGAGGAGGAACACCACGCTTTCGAGTCGGCCTGCGGCCTTGCGGCGGAGCGTCTGGACGTGGGCGCGGACGAGGTTGATCGGGCCGAGGAGAAAGGCCATCGTGCCCACGATGATCAGGAAGTCGCTCACATCGCGGCGGCATTCCGTTAGCGGGTTCTTGAATCTCCCGATCCGGGCGGGGAGGAGGAACTCAAGCAGGAAGAACAGCCCGCCGGCGAAGGTGATGAGCCACACGATCTGGCGCCGCATCTCGAAGCCCCGTCAGCGGTAGCCTGTGAGGAGATTCACAAGCCACCTGGCCGCGCCGAAGTGGAAGTGCGCGAGGAGCGTGCCGAGCAGGATCAGCCCCGCGATGGCTGCCTTGATGAGGTCCTGGCCGACGAGCGTCGCGCGCGCCGTCGGGTCGGCGCTCAGGTAGGCCCCCGCGGCGTAGTACTCCTCGCCGAGGATCGTGTAGTCGCACGCGCACACGAAGAAGGGAATCTGAAAGAGGCTCGGGTCGCCCGCGAGCTGCATGACGCCCATCCGGGTGCCCGGCTCGGCCATCAGCAGGCTGCTGAAGTCGAAGGCGCCGAAGAAGAGCGCGCAGCCGGCCTTCGACTCCTCGATCAGCCGCGCCGTCCCCATCGCGTAGACGACCGAATCGCTCGAAAGGAAGCGCACCTGCTCGGATGGGTTGAAGAGGTCGGGCACCCCCTCGGCTGTGTAGGCCTGCCGCACGATCTCCTCCGTGACGGGGTAGACGTCGGCCACGCGCACGAGCGTGATGAAGGGGGTCCTGAGTCGAGCGGCGAGGCGCGCCACGTGGCCCAGAATGGCCAGCGCGGCGTGGGTCTCGATCGCCTGGATGTTGGTGCCGCCGACGGCGAAGATGACGGGCTGCCCCAACTCGGTGGCGCGCCCCATCGCCTCCTCGAGCGCCACGATGCCCGGGATGCGGCGGATGTAGGGCACCCGCCCCCGCCGCGCCCGCCACAGGCACGCCAGCAGGGCGGCGAAGAAGGCGAGGATCAGGATGGCGGCAAGCGGGTCGGCGTGCTGCATCGGGCAGGCACCTAAACGCGGGGGCAGGCCGAGCCGCCCGATCGGTCGGATCGGTCGGATCGGTCGGATCCGTCCGATCCATTCAGCCTCGATGCCTCCAGGCGCTCGAGCAGCCGGTCGAGCATCGTGGGATCGCGCAGAGCCTTGATCTTCTCGTAGTAGTCGTGGCCGACGAAGGGCGCGAGCGCGGGGCCGGCCAACATCGCCAGCGTCCACGCCAGCGGCATCAGCGGCCGGTGCATCTCCAGGGCCGCCACGGCGGGGGCCTGGAGCTGCTTCCGCTCGATCCAGCGGACCACGCCCTCCAGCGGCCCGAGGTCGTCGGCGGCCTGTGGCTCGTTGTCCACGCGAGTAACTCCTATGGCCGCAGCATCAGGATGTCGGCAGCACCCAGCGGCAGCGAGAGGACAACACCATCCGCGGCACGCTCGACGGCGAGCTTGCCCTGCTTCACGCTCTCGACGGAGCGGACGGCGAAGGGCACTCGGACCGTGAGCGTCAACCGCTCGACCGCCTCCCCCGTCCAGTTCAGTAGCGTCACCGCGGCGCCCTTGTCGGAGAGCAGAAGCGGCGCCTCGATCATCGGGCGGTCTATTGTAACGGGCAGGCGAACGCCTGCAAGCTCGGTTGGCCAGACGATCCAGCGGCGAATGGCCTCCGAGTAGCCGACGGGCAGCCGGTCCCTCATGCCGCTCGCGGACTTCGCATAAGATAGGCCGGGCATCCAGGCGAAGTGGACCGCGCGCCCTTTGCCCCACCAGCCCACGCGCCGCTGGACGATGGCCGGCGAACCGTCGTCGAACGTGGCCTCAATCGTCTTCGGCCGGTTCGCTATCGAGCCACGCACACCGATGGCGTCGGCCTCGCTGTTCCCTCCACGCACCTTTCCGACGGGCTTCAGGCTGGCCAGGTTGCCCACGAGCAGTCGTTCGCGGGGCGCTTCCTCGATGCCCGTCAGGCGGCTGAGGATGGGGCAAGGCTCGTCGTAGCGGTCGCGGGCGCCGGCGCCTGTCACGGTCACGAGCGTCCCACCCGCCCGCGCCCACGAGGCGATGCCCCGCTGCTCCTCCTCGGGGATGTTCGGCTCCGTGACGTAGAGCACCTTGTATGGCGCCAGCCCACGCCACGTTAGGCCGTCCTCATCCACAAAGTCCACCGGGATATTCGCGTGCTGCAAGGCGAGATAGAGGTCGGCGGCCTCAGCCATGTAGTCCACGGTACGGCGGTTCAGGTGGTTGTTCGTTGCGTCCTCGATCTGGTTGGGAATGGGGATGTCCCTGGCGTCCCACGGCTGCGCGCTGCGGGGCATGAGGATAGCGGCCTCGGCCCTGGGGCGTTTGCCCGGCCACAGCAGGTCCTCGGCCGTGCCGATCATCGCGTGGGCTTCGGCCATCTTGGGCAGCACGCGGGCGTTCTCGGAATAGCAGTTGCCGGGGAAGTTGTACTCGGGGCCGAAGACGAAGTACTTGACAGCCTTGCCGCCGGAGCCAACGACGCAGAGGATTTTCTGAAGAATGCCGTCCTCGCGGTCGCCGGCCGTGCGGGGGATGACGTAGCCGCCAAAGGTCACGCCGCCAAGCTCCGCCGCGCACCGCAGCTTCGAGCAGTAGAACGACCACTGCGGCGCCATCGCGTCGGAGAACCAGTCCTCGGTCCAGAGCATCGTGCCGCCGCGCAGGCGGCCGAACTCCAGCCAGTCGTGCCCGCCCATCGCCGCGTCCTGGCTTTGCTTGTCGGCGTTGTTAGCCACGGGGCCGGGCACGTAGAAGCGGCCGCTGAAGAAATTCCAGTTCGTGATGATCGGCATCCCCGGCCAGAATGCCTTCTCCAGCGCCCGCGTCGAGACGGCGAAGTGGCGAGCGGAGTCCCAGGCGTAGAAGCGCATCGTCCAGTAGAATAGCCTCTTGGACGACAGATCCTTCGCCTGGCTGCGGCCCAGGGGGAGCACGCCATCCCACGCTTTCGCTCCCACGTCGCGGGGTCGGAGGCCCTGGGCCTTCAGGTAGTCGCGGAAGCGGGCGAGGGCGGCAGGGCTCTCGACGAGCGGCTTGAACATGGAGGGGAAGTACCAGCCCGGCTCGTCGGACATGGCGAAGATGGCCATGTCTTCGCGGGCATAGCCGGCGTCGAGATGGGCTTTCGCCTCCTTGTCCGCCCATTCCTGGATGGCGGCGGGCGTGACCTTGGGGTCGTAGTCGAAGGCGTAGCCGGGCGGGTTGTAGACGGCCCAGGCCGTCCGCCGCAGCCCGACCTTGAGCAACAGCTCGCGGATGGGCTTCGATGGCGGGAGCATGATGACGCTGAAGCCGCCGCGGGAGAGTTGCTCGATGCCTTGTTGCCACGCGAGGCGGTCGTCGTCGCCGCCGATGAAGCGCTCGACGATGGGGAAGTGCCTGGGCCGGCGCTCCTCGGGCACCTGGACGGTCGCGAGCACCTTCCAGTAGCGTTGATTGTAGTCGGCCATCGTCGCGGCGTGGGGCTTCTTCGCCTCGTCGCGCCAGAGGAGGAAGCCGGCCGAGCCGCCGAACAGCTCCCAGCGCAACGACGTCGTCTCGCCCGTCTCGTCCAGCTTCAGCTCGGCCTCGACCAGGGTGGGGTCAGCGACGGGCGCGACGCTCAGCCGCACGACGACCGGGAACCCGCGCATGTAGATGGCGGGATAGCCCTTCAGCGTGGCCTCGGCCTGGTCGGGCCCGAACTTCAGCCACTCGCACCAGGCGTTGCCGACGGCGGCTTCGGCCTTGCCCGGCACGCCGAAGCGGAAGGTGAACTTCGTGTTCCCTGGCTCCTCGCCGCCGGCCTTGGCCACGCGCGCCCGCAACTGAAACGTCGGCACGTCGCCCGGCCTTAGGCCCGACTGGCCGGCGAGCGAGCCCGCCGCCGCGGCGGACAACACCACCCACGCCCCGGCCGCCAACGCAAGCAATCTCTCCATCATGATACCTAATTGATTACCTAGTTAATCGGGTATTACCTATTTCCGCGCGTCCGTCCTCTCCCACTCCGCGTTCGCGCCCAAGCGGAGGCATCGGACCCTGCCGGCGGAGCGTAGCTGCTTGAGGACGCGCCGGATGAGATCAATGCTGACCCCGGGGCACTGCCTCTGGATGTCGCCGACACTGAAGGGGCCCGTGCTCCCCTCAATCGCGGCCATCACCAGCTCCGTCTTTGCACCACGCGGCGCCTTGACCTGGCCGAGTCGGCCCTCGAACTCGCGGTACGCGGTCTTGAGGATGTAGAGGAGGTGGCCGATGTAGGGCCAGGGGTCGTGCTTGCCCTGGTGCCAGCGCTGGGAGCTGAGCTCGAGCGTCTCGTAGTAGCGGTCCTTGTTCTCCTCGATCAGGCGTTCGAGACTGATGTAGCGGCCCACCTCGAAGCCCAAGTGATAGCACTGTAAGAGGAGCAACAGGCGCGAGACGCGGCCATTGCCGTCGCGGAACGGGTGAATGCAGAGGAAGTCGAGGTTGAAGGCCGCCAGCGCAGCCAAGGGATGGACCCATCGTTCGTCGAGGCAGGACTGCCAGCCTTCGAGCAACTCCCGCACCGCGGTGGGCACTTCGGGGGCCTCGACGGCGCGGAACCGGACCCGCTGGCCGCCGCCGGGCAGAGTCTCGATGATGTCGCACCCCTTGTCGCGGAACCGCCCGGCGTCCCCTATCTCGCCACGCACCAGGCGATGAAGCCCGAGAAGGGTGTCCACGTTCAGCGGCAAGCCGCTGCCCTCCTCGTGAACCAGCTTCAAGGCGTCGCGGTAGCCACGCACCTCCTCTTCGGCTCTGTCGCGCAGCAGCGGCTTGCCGAACACCAGGGTGCGGATGCGGTCCTGGGCGACCTCGACGCCCTCGATGCGGTTGGACGACACGGCGCTCTCGACGAGCGCGTGTTCCCGCAAAACCCTGAGCTTCTGAGGGGACTGCTTGGTGCACAGCTCCTGCTTACCGCGCGCCTCGCCGAGGTCGGCCAGATACCAGGCGGCCGCGGCGGGGATGTCGCGGGGCCGCCGGGCGAACTGCCGCAACGTCATCATCGCCTCTGTCCTCCTCGGTTCCCGCGCCTCATTCCCCGAGCAGCGGCAGCCTGACCGGGGCATTCGTTTCGTAGCAGCGTTGGGCGGCGAAGACGACTTCGTGGGTCTTGATGGCGTCGTCCAGGTTGCAGTGCGATTCCCGGCCCGCGAGGATGCACTCGACGAAGTGGTCCATCTGCCCCTGGAAGGGGTGATGCGTCACGTCCGCGCTGTCGGGCAGGATGGTGGGCAGCGTGACCCAGCTCTTCTGGCCGGGGAACTTGTGGCTCCAGATGCGGTTGTCCCGAATCGTCCCCTTGTCCCCGAACACCTCGATGGGGAAGGTGTAGGGCATCACGCAATCGGCGTTCACCGACACCTTGCCCACGGCGCCGCTGGCGAACTTGAGCAGCACGACCTCAAGACCGTCGTACTCCATCGGCTTGTCGGTCTTGAGGAACTGGTTGGTGAGGTAGTTGAACTCGGTGTCGGAGCCCTTGCGCCAGCCGCCGCGGTAGGCGAAGACCTCGACGGGGTCGGCGGCCTCGTAGCGGCCCTGGGCGGCGAACCAGCGGCAGGCGTCCACCGCGTGGCAGCCGCCGACGAGGAGGGCGCTCACGCCTGTGGACGCCTTGCGCGCGTCGTCGTAGCCGCTCCACCAGCTCCCGATGTCGTGCTCGTAATCTGTCTCGACATAGTAGATCTTCCCCAGTGCGTCGTCGGCGACCATCGCCTTGATCGTCTCGAACAGCGGGTTCCAGCGGAGGACGAAGCTCACGATGGTGCGGACGCCCGCCTTGCGGACGGCCTTCCGCATCGCTCGCATCTCGTCCAGGCTGTTGGCGATGGGTTTTTCAATGACGATGTGCTTGCCCGCCTCTGCCGCCGCGATGGTGTTCTCAGCGTGAAGGTGCTGCGGGGTGCAGACCGAAACGATGTCCACCCCCTCGTGCTTCAGCGCCTTGTCGAGGCTGTCGTAGAGGCCGACGTCCCTCAGCCCCGCCTCGTCGGCCCGCTTGACGGCGCTCGCCAGCTTGCGGCTCGACACCGCCACGACCCGCGTGTGGGGATTCTTCGCAAACGCCGCGATGTGCTGGGTGGACACCCACCCCGCTCCGTGCACGAGCACGCCGAGTTTCTTCTCTGCCATTGCCGTTCCTCCAATGAGTGGCCCCCCCACTTTGCCGCAGAGACGTGCCGTTGTCAAGTGCGTGCAGCCGTATTCCTGGGCCGGGGGCGCGAGCGGGGTGCCTTGACTCGAAGGGCCGGGCCGCTTACACTGCGGTCGGGATGCATCGGGGGCCAGGAGAGTGCGGCGTGCGGCGAGTGTGCCAGGGCGTGGCGTTCGCGCTGTTTCTCGCCATCCTGCTCTACGTGGCGTGGCCCTACGCCCAGAGGTTCGGCACACGGGTGTTGGCCGACAAGGAGTGGGTGCCGGCCGAGCTGTTCCTGTGGCTCGACCCGCTGGCATCAGTGGCTGCCGCGGTGGCGGGGCGGTGCCTGGGGCCGTTCCTTATCGGGGCGGCGGCCATCCTGGCGGCGTCGCTCGTGGTGCCGCGCGTGTTCTGTTCCTACATATGCCCGCTGGGCACGACGATTGACGTGGCCGACTGGGCGGCCGGGCGGCGGCTCAAGCGGTTTCACGTGCGGCGGCGCAGCGGCTGGGTTTATGCCAAGTATTATATCCTGGCCGCGGTGCTCGCCGCGGCGGCCTGCGGCGTGATGCTCGCGGGCCACGTGGCGGCGATTCCCGCGGCCACGCGCGGCTTCGTCTTCGTCCTGGGGCCGGTCCAGCTCGCCACGCTCAAGCACGCGGGCATGGTGCGGCCCGTCGGGTGGGACTACTGGCTCGCCATCGGACTGTTCCTGTGCATTCCCGCCCTCACCGTGCTGGGCCGACGCTTCTGGTGTCGGAACCTGTGCCCGACCGGGGCGCTCTTCTCGCTCCTAAGCCCCCTGCGGCTCCGCGAGCGGCGGCTGAAGGACACCTGCATCCGCTGCGGCAAGTGCGTCAAGGCCTGCACGTTCGACGCCATCCATCCCGACTTCACGACGCGGCACGCCGAGTGTGCCTTCTGCCCCGACTGCGCCCGCGTCTGCCCGGTGGACGCCATAGAGTTCGGCCAGCGGCGTTTCGCGGTCCTCGGCTGTTGTGGGCGGGGCCTCCGTGCCCCGCGCGGGGCAGAGACGCCCCGCCCACAGGCTGGGACAGGAGCCCTTCCAGCGCCTGACGGCGCGCCGCTGTCGCGGCGGGCGCTTCTGGGCGCCTCGGCGGCCGGGGCCTGGGCGGCGGCGGGCGCAGTGCTCGGCGGGCGGAGGCGCCTGCTGCGGCCACCAGGCAGCGTCAGCGAAGACCGCTTTCTCCAACTGTGCGTCCGCTGCGGACTCTGCATCAAGGTTTGCCCTGGCCCCGTGCTTCACCCCGCCGGGCTGGAGGCGGGGCTGGACGCGCTGTGGACACCTGTGGCCGTGCCCTCGTGGGCGGGGTGCCACCAGGACTGCAATTTCTGCGGGCAGGTGTGCCCCACGGGCGCTATTCGCGCCCTGCCCATCGAGGAGAAGAAACGGACGCACATGGGCCTGGCCGTGGTGAACACGCGGACGTGTCTCCCCCACGCGGGGCGGCGCGACTGCGATCTGTGCTACCAGGAGTGCCACGCCGCGGGCTACGACGCCATCGAGATGCGCGAGGTGCGCCTCGACGTGGGCGACGTGCCCGAGGGTGTGCTCTCGACCGCCGAGCTCGAGGAAGCCGGCCGCATCCTCGCCCCGTTCGTCAAGCCCGAGGCCTGCGTCGGCTGCGGCCTGTGCGAGTACCGCTGCGGCACCACGTGGACCAAGCAGCACCGCCTCCTCGACAAGAGCGCGATCACCGTTGTGCCCGAGAACGAAGGCCGCCCCGCTTGACTTTTCGCTCCGCCGCACTAGTACTGTGTCAATCTTGACATGATAGGTTACGTGGAGTATATTCCTCCTGTGGGGAGCCATCTTCCGCAGGAGGAGCGAATGAACAAGAAGTACCGCGTCGACTTGACGGAGGACGAGTGC
>VGYV01000362.1 GCA_016872855.1 Planctomycetota bacterium | reverse complement strand
GGTAAGGCACGAATGCCACGCACTCTCCTTGGCGGCGGTGCAGGCGTAGAAGCGCTGCTCGCGTTTCCCAATGACCCGGACCAGCGGCTTCATGGGGGCATGGCACGCGCGGCAGCGGATGCGCCCGCACAGGATCAGTGGGGGCCTGGATGGGCGCGGGGTGGGGGAGGCGCACCGGTTGGCTTTCCGGAGGCGCGCGGCGGCGTTGTACACCGCCTCGGAGAGGATGGCCTCGTGTCGTGCGGGGAGGACTTCGCCATCGCAGCGCGTCTTGCCTGCGTACGCGACGTTGGCCAGGGTAAGGCTGAGACTGCCTTCCGTGAATTCGATGCCGCCAACCTGGCGGCCCGCCCGGGTGACTCGCGTCCGGGTTTTCCTTCCGCGCCGGCGGAGTTCGTCCACCACGCGGATCATCGAGCGGTGCTCGAGGTAGAGATCGAAGATCTCCCGCACGAGCGCGGCCCCTTCCTCATCCACCACGAGGTCGCGGGTCCCCGGGCGGAAGCGGTAGCCCAATGGGGGGATTGACGCAAGATGCTTCCCGTTGCGCTGCGCCCGACGCGAGCTGTCGTGCATGCGCTCGGAGATGATCTCACGCTCGAACTCCGCAAAGGCCAGGAGCGCGTGGAGCGACAGCCGCCCCAGCGAGGTACCCGTGTCGAACTGCTGCGTGACGGAGACGACGTCCACCCCAAGCCGCTGGAGGGTCTCCACCAGTCGGGCGAACCGCGGCAGGGAACGCGCCAGCCGGTCGAGCCTGTGGACCACGAGGCAATCGAGCTTCCCGTCGGCAGCGTCGGCGAGCAGCCGCAGAAGCGCCGGGCGGTCCATCCGCGCGCCGCTGAGGCCCCGGTCGTCGTAGCGGACCGGGAGCGCCGTCCATCCCTCGTGCCAGCGTCCCGCAATGAAGGACTCGGCGACGCTGCGCTGCGCTTCCACGGTGTCGAACTCATCCCCGGGTGCCCCGGCCCCGCTCTCACGCGTGTAGATCGCGCATCGGATAGGGGTGCGTGCCCCGGGGTCCGTGGCCCCGGGTTCTCCAGGGACGTCATGGTGTCCGGCGTCGCCTGACTTGCCTGCCTTGCTCACAGTGGCTCGCCTGCAGTGTTGTCCTTGCCTCGAGAGCGGTCGGCATCGCCGCCGAGCGGAATCGCACCACGATCTCTCGGGTCCGGCCGTTGTAACCGACCCGCTCGACGAGGAGGGAGAAGGCGATCCATCTTTCGACCGGGCCGAGCGAGTCCCACTCGGGACCGAAGACCGACAGCGCTCTCCGGGTAGTCCGGGCATCCACCAACTCGCGGTGCGATGGGACGAGTCCGCTCCGGAGGCGCCGCATGCGCTCCTCGGTGCGCCGCATGCGGGCCTTCAGCGTGGACGGCGCCTGCGTACTCGTCTCCCCAAGCAGGATGATGGATTCCCCAAGAGTCGACATGTCCTCTTCGAGGCGTCTGAGCTCGTCCAGGAGAGCGCTGCGCTCCTGCTCCAGTTTCCGGATCCTGGCCCCGCATCGCTCCCTCGCCTGCCTCACGGCCTCCGCTGTAGCGGGCGAGAGCTCCAGAAGCCATCGGAGGCACTTGATGACGGTTGTCTCGATGGCGAGGGCGGGCACGGACCGGGTGGGGCATGTCTTCTTGAGGCGGTGGCGGTCGTCCGCACACAGGTAGTACCGCCCGCCGCTCCCTGCCGCCCACGTCTGGTGCCACATCAGCCCACCGCACACCTCGCAGTGGAGCAGGCCCCGGAGGACCGCCCCATACTTGTTCTGATAGTACTTGGTGCCCCGTGCACGATTCTCCTGGCGCAGTTGCTGTGCGCGCGTCCAGAGCTCCTCGTCCACGATCGCTTCCTGCTTGCCGGGCACCCGTTCGCCATCGCAATCCACCTTGCCTATGTAGACGGGGTGCCGGAGCAGTCGGCAGATGGCCTGCTCGTCGAGGGGCCTCTCGCCGCACGGGCGGCCCCGCTTCGGGGCGTGGCGCCTGTTGCACCACCCGCGCTGATTCAGTTCCTCGACGACGAAGTTCATGGCCCTCTTCTCCAGGTAGAGCTCGAAGATCGTCCGGACCTGCTCTGCCTCCTCATCGTGGACGATGAGGCGATGTTCGCGCGGGTGGAGGGTGTACCCCAGCATGGGGACGCCGCCGACTCGCTTCCCCCGGCGGCGCACCTGCCACGTGTTCCTCGTCGCTCGCCCGGCCATGAGTTCCCGCGCGAACCGAGCGAAGGACAGCAGCACACCAACCGGGGAACCGGTTGCCGGGCGGGTCGTGTCGAACTGCGGCGCGATCGAGACGAATTCGACGCCGTGCGCCTCCAGGGCCTCGATGATGCGCGCCAAGCCGACCATCGAGCGGGCCAGCCGGTCGAGCCTGTACACCACGACGCAGTCGATGCCTCCCTCCTCGATGTCCGACAGGAGGCGCTCCAGGGCGGGCCGCCCTGCATTCGCTTCAGAGGACCCACGATCGTCATACCGGTCGGGGAGCACCGTCCAGCCCTCCGCCTGGCGGCTGGCGATGAGTGCCTCCGCCGCCTCTCGCTGGGCCTTGCGGGAGTTGCCGTCCCGGTCGGGCTCCACCTTGCGGTTCTGCCTGGTATAGATGGCGCAACGAAGCCCCCGCCTGGGGTCGCTGCCCTCGTGTTCCGAGGACCGCTCGTCGCTCACCGTGATCTCCGTCACTTTGGGCACCGGGCATCTCCTTCGCCTTCCCTTCGCCGTGGCCGCCGCAGCCTTCGGCGTCGCCCGCTCCGGCCGCTTGTGCCTGCCTCCAGCCGGATTCGGAGGTCGGGCACGCCCGGCATCACCCCCGCCCGGAACTGCACCACGATCTCGCACGTGCGGGCATCGTAGCCGACGCGCTCGATGAGGAGTTGCAGATTGCTCCACTTCGCCGTCGGGCCAAGCGCCGCCCAGTCAGGGTCGAAGATCGACATAGCCCTCTGGACGTCTCGGGCATCCAGCAACTCGCGGTGCGAAGTCACGAGTTCGCGTCGGAGGCTTCGCATACGCTCCTCGGTACGCTGCACGCTGGCCTGCAACGCGGGCAGCTGCTCCGCGCTCTGTTCCCCCGGCGAGGTGACGGCGGCCAGACGCGCGCGCAGGCCCACGTGGAGTTGCTGGAGGTCCTCCAGGACGGCCTGGCGCCGCTGCTCCAGCCGGCGTATCGTTGCCTCGCACTGCTCCCGCGCCCGCCTCACGGCCTCCGCCGCGGGGTGGGATTCGGCCTGCAGGCCGCGGATGGGCTCCAGGACTCTCCTCTCCACCTCAGCGGCCGGCAGGCACCCAGCGGGGCACGCCCGATTGACGCGGCGCTGCTCGGCCACGCAGGCGTAGTAGCAATAGCCCTTGGCCGGCCCCACTGCGTGGTGTTTCATTGGGGCGCCGCACACGTCGCAATGGAGCAGGCCCCGGAGGACTGCCTGATACTTGCTCCGGCGGACCCCCGCCCGGTACCCCCTGAGCACTTGCTGTGTGCGCTGCCAGACTTCCTCATCCATGATCGGTTCGTGCCCACTGGGGTGGAGTTCTCCCTGGACCCTGACTTTGCCGATGTAGAGGGGGCACCGGAGCACGCGGAAGATGCCCTGCTTGTCGAACGGCCCTCCGCCCCATTCCGTGCCCGTCCTCGATGCCTGGCGCTTAGTGCGCCAGCCGCGCCGCTTGAGCTCCTCGGCGACCGACGCCACGGCTCTCTTCTCCAGGTAGAGCTCGAAGATCGTGCGGACCTGCTCCGCCTCCCGATCGTCGACGATGAGGCGGCGATGGTGCGGGTGGACCACGTACCCGAGCATGGGCCGGCTGCCGATCAGCCCCCCTTTGCGGAGCGCATGCCACTTGCCCCGCGCCGCGCGCTCGGCCATGAGTTCCCGCTCGAACTGCGCGAAGGCCAGCAGCATGTTGACCATCAGGCCGCGCATCGGGCGAGTCGTGTCGAACTGCTGCGTGATCGAGACGAAGCCGGCGCCGTGCGCGTCCAGGACCTCCAAAGTGTGAGCGAAGTCGACGATCGAGCGGGTCAGCCGGTCGAGCTTGTAGACCACCACGCAGTCGATCTCGCCCGCCTCGATGTCCGCCAGGAGGCGCTGGAGGGCGGGCCGCGTCCGGTCTGCTCCAGAGTACCCGCCATCGTCGTAGCGCTCGGGAACCACCGTCCAGCCCTCGGCCTGGCGGCTATCCACGAACGCTTCCGCCGCCTCGCGCTGGACCTCCAGGGAGTTGCAGTCCCGGTCGAGTCCCTCCTCGCTGCTCTTCCGGGTGTAGATGGCGCAGCGAAGCGCTCGTGGCCGCTCGCGGTCCTCCGGCTCGGGGGCCCGCTCGACATTCCACACACTCTCTGTCGCTCTGGTCATCGGGCGTCTCTTTCGCTTTCCCTTTGGCATGCGAGCGATGTGATCCCCCTGCGGCTCAGCCGCAGGCTCAGAGCTTCCGTGCCGCCGTCGTACTCGACCCTTGCAAGGAGCGCGCGCAGCATGCTTTGGCGCTCGGCAGGGTCGGTCTGATCCCACCGCCGTTGAAGGGCCGACAGGGCGTTCTGCACGCCTTCCCCGAGTGCGGCGGCTTCCTCGGTCCCGGAGCACAGAACCCCCTGCAAGACGGCACACCGGCGCTCCCGATCCGCCACGAGACCCCAAAGGCCATTGAGGACGTCTTGCTCCACGGCGTCCGCGCGAATCGGAGCCGGCGGGCAGAGCGCACGCCGGCGGACCCGGTCCTTGGCACAGGCGTAGTACAGGCACCCGCGACGTCTCCCTCCGCCATGGAAGTGCCCCATGAACGCCTGGCACGAGCGGCACCACAGGATGCCCCCCAGGAGCGCTCCGTCGGGGTCCAGTGAAAGGTAGCCGCGGCGGCCTTGCCGGTGCCGGGCCAGGAGTTCCGCCACCGAGTTGAACGTCTCCTCCGGGAGGATCGCCTCTTGCTCTCCTGGGACGACACGGCCCCGGTGCCTCACTTGGCCGGTATACGTGATGTCTGAGAGGACCACCCAGACCCGTCCCGGGCTGAACGGGACTCCCCCGTAGCGGCGGCCATCCCTCCCTGTCCATGACCTGGTCCTCCATCCTCGCCGATTCAGTTCTTCCGCGACGTGAATCATCGACGGGCGGCCGAGATAGAGTTCGAAGATCTCCCGCACCAGCCCCGCCTCGCCCTCATCCGGGACGATTCTGCGCGTCTCCCGGTCCAGGCGGTAGCCGAGCGGCGGCGTGCCACCGACGTGCTTGCCTTTCCGGCGCATGGCGTTTACCTTGTCCCGGATCCGCTCGGCCAGTGTCTCTCGCTCGAACTGGGCGAAGGCCTCCAGCATGTTCAGCATCAGGTGGCCCGTGGTGTCCCGGGTGTCGAACGGCTCCGTGGCCGAGACGAAACCGACCCCGCTCTCGGTCAGCGTCCCCAGGATCCGCCCGAAATCAAGGAACGATCGGCTCACGCGATCCACCCGGTACACCACGACGCAGTCCAGGGCACCCCACAGGGCATCGGCCAGGAGACGGTTGAGCGCCGGGCGGCCCATGGTACAGCCTGTGAGGCCCGCGTCGTCGTAGCGCTCCGCCAGGGCGACCCACCCTTCCTGGCTGTGGCGGGCGATGAAGGCCCCCACGACTTCGCGCTGGGCGTCTGCGGTGAAGTGCCTCAGCCCTGACTCCGGCCCGACGCTGCTGCGCGTGTAGATGGCGCAGCGGACGACGCGACTGGCGGAGGGCCTGCTCCGCCTGTGGCCTTCCCCTCGGCATCCTGGTACCGTGCTGGTTTCCCTCAACCTGCTGCCTCCCCGTCGTTGCGTGCGCCAATGTGGTGAAGCCCGATGAGGTCCGGATGCCGCATGCTGAAAGCGACTGTACCTTCGCGGCGGAGCTGGCCGACGCAATCGGGATTGGTGAATAGTCTGTGGGCAGAATGCGCATCAATGTCCATGCGGCAACCAAGCCAGACCCCGCCAGCGATGCCCGCGCTCAGTCTGTGGACTAGCTCATACGCCCAGACTGCCTGTGTCTTGGTCATGGTCACTGCCCCTTCCTCGTGAGATAGTGGGAGCAGCCCACCAAACACGCAGAACGCATCGAGCCCCCAGTGACATTGACAACGGCCACAGACCACGCGGAGGACATCAGCTTCATGGGCGGTCCTTCAACAAGGCCTGGCGCCAGACCGCACAGACGGGTCGTGTCTCGAGGCGAGACAGACGGCCGGTGGTGCAAAGGCGACGACCGGGGGCAGCTTCACTTAGCACCTGGCTCTCCCGCTCTCCGCTGCGAGATGACCATCGCCTCGCCGTTCGCGATCCTCTCGATCTGATCCTCCGGGATTCGGAGTTCGCCATCGGGTAGAGTCACGGACGGCAACTTGCCCGCTCGGGCCAGCCGCTTTGCTCGCCCCGACGGATACTGAAGGATCGCGTCAACTTGGCCAGGGGTAAGCAACTTCCTCATGTCCGCAGTCTAGCCGCGGGCCACGGGCATTGCTAGAGGGTACGCGCGCACTTCGCCACACTTTTCCACACTTCGGCACACTCGATCGTCAAGTCCTGGGGGGACGCCCCGTCTCAATGAGCGCCCGTGTCCTCTTGTCCATCCTATCCAGCCGCACTTGCCACTGTTGGCGCCCGAGCCGCCTCAATCCGGATGTCTCCAGGAATCTCTTGCACTTGTCTCGCCCCATGTTCCCCAGGCGGGACGCGAACTCATTCAGAGACATCGGTAGTGACCATTCTCCGTCGGGCGCTTCCCTCTTCCTCGGCCTCCCGGCACTCGCGGAGGCCGCGGATGCGGCCGCCTTGGTGGCCAGGAAATTCGTGGCGTCCACGAGCACGGTCTCAATCACGCGGGACTTGAGTCTGGCCAAGTCCCGGCACCACTTCGCCCAGTCGTCGTCGCCTCCGGGCTGGCATGGCGGGGAGAAGCGCCACTTGAGCGGCAAACGCCTCATCGTGTCAAGACGGCAGATCTCCCTCATAACAGGCAGGGCGTACCGTTTCGCCTTGTCTCCTCCATCGAGGATAGCCCCTTCTGACCTGCCGTAGGCTGCCGCCGTTTCGAGTACTCCCCGCGCGCATTCCCATTGTGCCAGTACCTCAGAAACGTCTCTGACAAGACTGACTGCCCAAGGCTCCAGCGCCCTCAACTTCCAGGGCTCCGACAAAGCTCGGCATCCCCTCCTGCGCCCGACGGACGCCTCCACGTCAGCAACCGACTCCGGCACTTGCAGGCCCGACTCGGGGGCTGGCTCGCACCCGCGAGAGCGGGCCGCCAGGTAGAGCGAAGCATCGAACAGGAAAAGCAAGCTATCACCGACAGCTTGCACACGCTCCAGTTCCTCCACTGCATTCATGCGTAGTTCCTCCTGTCCCCATCGGGAGGCGAGAGACCAAGTCGGGGGGCCGATGGACCGCGCGGTAATCGAAGGCTTCCAGCGCTTGCTGCCACTGCCTGGCGCCACCACAAGTCTAGCTGGTTCCATGCTCACCGGCAAGCCCCGTGCGGACATCCTTGATGCCCAAGAGTCGGGCAAGCAGGGCTTGGCACCCCCCCTCGGTCTCCGCCAGCACGGCTGAAAGGCCGGGAAGGCCATGGCACTTCCGTGGACGACCCGGCCCGGAACACCAGCCACAGCCGTTGAGATCCTCTCCTGACACCGGAGGAGTGGAAACCTGATTCTCCCTCGTTCTGCGCGCAGTCCACCATGGGCAATGGCGCCCCGGGGGTGAGTGCAGCATCCCGGGCAGCGCACGTGCCCCCGGGGTGCGGCCTATGCGGATGACGGGTCGGTGCCTTGTGCCAGAATTTGCCAACTTTGCGCATCGGGTGATGGGGCCTCGTGTCCCGCGGTGTCCCTCCATGTCCTGACTCTGCATGCCTCTCGACCGCTCTCAGCACGAGTCGTAACTCATGAAACACCAAGACCCTACAGTCGTAAGTGGCTGTAGGGTCTTGGGTTGCTCGTATGGCGCGCCCGGCAGGACTCGAACCTGCAACCGTAGGCTTCGAAGGCCTACGGCTGGGTGGCTGGCCTGCGCGCTTGGCCTCGCTTGCCTCATCGCGCGGGGCGGCCAGTGGGGGACTGGTCTTGAGGGCTCACGGGGAGGCCGGCAGGCCATCGAACTGGCGCGGACAGAGGCCGCCCGGCCAGTCTCGGATGCCCTACCGGGGAACCAGATACGCAGCGGGGGCATTCCGGCCCGGCAGGTTCCCTCTCGTCATGGTCAACTCAAGGGGCATCGCGGTCTGGGAGGGCGGCAGCTCAATCCGCCACGCCTGCCACGCGGCGGGGTACATGGCCCTGTCGTGCCAGACCTGAGCGGCCGGGACGGGCTGACCGCCGAGCTTGGCCTTGGGTTCGCGTGCCCCCTTCCGACCGGTGAGCACGAAGATGCCGCCTCTGGAACACGGGGGCAGCTCGCATCGGAAGAGCGTCCCCTCGTTGCCGGCCGGCAAGCTCAAGGGGGGCTTGGACGCCGTCACGGATAGGCGCAGCCGGCCGAGGGAGTGCTCGCGGTCACCCTGGGCGAGGCTGAAGGTCAGGACAGTCCCGCCTTCGAAGCCGACGGGTTTGCCCGTCTCGAAGATGGCCATGTGGGGGGCGCCTTCCTCCGGGTCTATGGCCCAGCCTGTCTTCGTGTCGCCGTCAATGGCGGCCGAGACTGGCCAGCCGCCGTGGCCGGCCTGCGAGAAGTCGGCCTTGGGGTTCCTGAGCGTCACCGGAACGGGGTTCCCGGGGGCGTTCGCGGCCGCTGCCGCGACGCTCAGTTCCATCAGGGCGAAGTTGCCGTTGACCGCACGCCCCGGCCCGCCGC
>VGYV01000361.1 GCA_016872855.1 Planctomycetota bacterium | reverse complement strand
ACAGATCACTGTCCGCAACTACCGGAACTTGGAGGGAACGGCTGGCCTGTTGTGCTACAAGAACTTCTGGTACTACGTCGAGGGCAAGTTGGAGTCCCTTTGGGCCGGCGGCAGCCCGCTTGGACGGGGACTGAGGCCGGGCGAGCGCGTGGTCACGTTCCCGGCAGGTGCTCCCCACAGGCCAACCCAGCACGTCACGGCCGAAGGCGTGGTGAAGTATGGCTACGAGGGGGAGCGCCTGAAGGAGATGAGCGACGGGCGGGGCAACTCGATTGCCCTGGACTACGACGCGGCAGGGCTCCTGGCCGGCCTGCGGGGCAGCAACGGCACGCGCGTGGAGTATCGCCGCGACCCCAAGGGCCGCCTGCGCGCGGCGGTGAACAGCCGCGGCCAGGCCATGTCCATCCAGGCATCGTCGGACGGCGTGCCCGAGGCCGTGCAGTTCGACAGCCCGGAGGCGCCAACGGGCGGCACAGCGGAGTTCGGCGTGGCCAGGCTCCCCCAGAGACCGACCAAGGCCGACGCCTTCGTCCACGTGTCGCACGCCCCGGCGGGCGCCGGGCGCGACTACGACATCGTGGCGGCCGGGCGCGAGGTGAAAGGGGACGGGAAGGTGGACCTCCACGTCCAGGCCGTTCTCGATGGCGAGGACGCCGGTGGGCGGCACGCGGCGGCGTTGCGGGACCTCTTCCTCCTCTCGAAGCTGCCGGCCGGCGCGCAGCAGCCGGTGGTCCTCCTCGGCCCAGTGGGCATTCGGGAGGACCTGGCTACGGCCTTGCGCAAGGTGGCGCCGGGCCTCTTTATCGTGACGGCCAGCGACCCCGAGCGCGCGAGCAGGAGCCTGGCCGCAGCCCCGGCCAGGGAGGGGCCCGCCCGCGTGGTCGTGAGCGACCAGGGCATCCCCGGCGCGGTGGCGGAAGAACTCCGCGCCACCGCCACGCCCGCCGATTCACGGGCCAACACCGTGGTCCTCACGGGCCACAACGGCGAGGACTACCTCCGGCGCTTCGACGAGCTTGGGCGCGAGGGCCAGTTCCGCGGCAAGCACCTTGTCCTGCCCACCTGCGGCACCCGCCGCACACCGGGGATGGTGGAGCGCGCCCTGGGCGACTACGGGGCCGCCTCCGTCACCTACTTCGGCGAACTCCTCGACGCGCGCCGGCTGCCCGGCATCGTCAAAGCCATCCAGCAGTTGCTCGAGGCTCCGAAGAATCGAGTGAAATCTCTCCTGGAGGTTTTGGAACAGATCAAGCAGAGGCTGAAGCTGGAGGCGCTGCCGCCCGCCCGCGAGCAGGTGGGCATGGACGGCAGGGCGCAGCCGCCGCCTCTAGCCAGTTGTAGCCACAAGCGTCCCGCTTGTGGAACCGCCGCGCTCGGCCCCTGCTCGGCAAGCGAGACGCTTGCCGCTACCAGCACCGAGCAGGCAGCCTGAGCCACATTGGAGAGATGCCTTGGCACTGTCGCAGAGACCGCAATACCCGCCGGGCGCGCCGAACACAATCGAGGTCGCGCCCCATGCCAGCATCCAGGGCGCTCGCGTGTATCGTTGGAACGATGGTGACGGGATCGCGCTCGGAATCCTCGAGGTTGACGGCGTCGGACGAGTGCTCAACGTGTGGGTGGAACCGAAGTTCCAACGCAAGGGCATCGGTCAAGCCCTGCAAAAGAGAGCCCAGCAAGATCGCCTCGGCGGAGTCGTCAGCCCCCTGCCCGCGCCGGCTAAGCCGGAGCCGAGGCGGGAGCCGGAGCGGGGCCAGACACAGCCCACCGTGCCCGCCGGCAGAAGGGGGTTCCTCGGGATACGAAGGGGCGCGCCGGCGCCTCGCCCCGGCCCCCTGCCGCTGCCGGTGACGCCCGAGGCGGTCGAGGCAAGTTGCCGGGCGCTGGCGGACGCCCAGGCGGCGCTCGAGCGCGGCGAGGCCGTGCCGGCCCTCGCCGCCCAGGCCCAAGGCGCTCTCGAAGTCGTCTCCCGCGGCCCCGTGCCGCCGGCGGCGGCCGGCCCGCTCCAGCGCCTGAAGGCAACCTTGGAGCGGCTGGCCTCGGTGGCCAGGGACAGGGGCGGAGCCTGCGTGGAGCCGGTCGCGCTGGCCGGCCTGTGCCGGTTGGCCCTGGCGCTCGCCAGGCGTGACTTGGCGGGAGCAGAGCCCGATGGCCACCCGGCCATGCTCCAGCGGGGACTCGAGCTGGCGTCGTGCCTGGCGCACCTGGCTGCTGCGCGGAGCGGCATTGACCCCGAGACCCTCTTCGTGGTTCTGGCCGCGAGCGGCAGGCTTCACGAGGCCTGGCATCTCGCCAAGGCCACGGCGAGCTACGAGCCGCGGTGGCTGCTCAATCCGGGCATCGCCACCGCCGCCGAGAGGGCCGCGGCCGCGGGACCGCCGGATGACGAATTGAGGGAATTCTACACCGAGCTGTGCGAGGCGTGGCAGAGCGCGGGTGCTGACTGCGCCAAGTCGAAGACCTATGCGGTGCTGTGCCACACGCACCACCAGCAGAAGGCCCCCCCAGCGCTCCCGCAGCGGCCCTGAGTGACGGAGCAGACGGCAATGGCCACACGAGGGGACGTGAACGCGGGCAAAGAGGACATCCGCGGCGCAGCGGCGGCCCTGCGGAAGACCTGTCAGCGCCTGCTGGCCGGCGAGCGGGCGCTCGGGGCGGTCGCGCCCGTGGACCTCGACGCCATCGTGCAGCGCTGGTACGCACCGTTCGAGGACGACCTGATGTCGGACGGCGAGAGCCGCGCCCGCCGGCTCGACGCGATGGCCCAGGTGGTCCGCGAGCTCCACGAGGCCGGCCCGTGGCCCCTCGAGGCCTTCCACGCGGCGGCTGTGGACTGGTTGCGCGAGCGCATCCTGCTCCAACCCGGGGCGGTGGCCGAGTGCAGCACCGCCATCCTTGGCGTGTGCGAAGCCATCCACAACTACGCCTGGAGCATTGACCGCCTCATCGAGGCGCTGGGGGAGGAGGACTGGAACCCTACGGCCGCCTACAGGCCCGAACTGGTCCGCCGCGCCATCGCCAGGGGGCGGAGCCTCGGCGAAACCTCCTACCCAGGCGACCTCATTGCGTCCCACGCGCTCCTCACCGCGTTCCAGCAACTGGTTCCCGCCCCCCTTGGGCTCCTGGAGGCGGCGCGCGAGCCTGCGAGCGACCCGCTCTGGCTGGCCGCGCTGGAGAAGCTGCCGCAGGGGCTCCCGGCGGAGGGTCGCGCCGCCAGGCAGAAGCGCTTCGGCGACCTCACGCGCGACGGCACGTTAGGCGACATCCGCCACGACCTGGTCCGCCTGAAGCAGGAGATCGCTTCTCTGGACGCCTTCGGCCGCTTCCTCGACCCTGGTTCTGCTGCCGGCGAGCTGCCGGTGCGCTGGCTCGTGGCCCTCGCCGCCGCGCCCGGCGCCGCCACATTCAGCAACTGGGCAAGCGACACCATCGCCGAGCAGGCCCTCCGGGGCGACGATGCGGCCGTCGGGAGAGCCGTCTGCCTCCTGAGCCGTGTCCTGGACCAGGAGTGCGCGGAGGACTCCTCGGCCCCCTACCGCATCGTGGCCCGCGTGCTGCTGGCGCTGCTGTGCGCGGCCGACGGCGCGCCCGCTGGGGAGGCGGAGCGCGGCGACCCGTACGGCCGCCCCAGCCTCGCAGGCATCTTCGCGGCACTGTCGAGAACCTCCGACGGCCAGTCCCTCGCCCGCCTGGCCGTCCGCGTGGCCGGCTACGCCAGGCGAGCGGGGGCCGGCTGGGGCCGCGGCGCGCAGGTGGCCCTTGCGTGGGGCAAGTTCGCCGCCCGCTTCTTCCCGGCCGCGCTGGCCGACAGGCTGCCGGGCTATGTGTGCCTGGCCCAGTTCCTCCGGGGCGTGGTGGAGGAGGCCGAGCGAGTGGGCAGCCCCAACGCGCTCTTCTGCATCCCGGAGGCCGAGGCCCGAACCACCTTCACCGAACTGTGCAACCAGGTGCTGCGCTTCGCCCGGACCTCGCCCGTGCCCGAGCTCGAAGAACACTGCGAACGGCTCAGGAGCAACCGCTGGGTTCAGTGGCTTGTCAGCGTCGAGCCGGAACCCTAGCCCCGGCGCCCCGGCGGGCGGCAGGCCAGCCGCCGCGGGACGCACACTGAAGGAAAGGACATCCCATGGAAATGAACTTCGCCGAGATCAGCGACATCGAGGCATTCGACGCGTGGGAGCCTGCCCAGCGGCGCCCCAAGTGGGCGGCCCTCATTGACAGCTTGACGCTCGAAGACCTGCGCAGGCCCGAACTCCGCCCCCACATCAAGAAGTCGGTCGAGCGCGTGCAGGGGGTCCAGAGCGCCCTCAAGGAGAAGTTCGTCGGCAAGGACGACATCATCGACATGGTCTGCGCCTGCGCCATCGCGCAGGTCCCGATGGTCCTCCTCGGCCCCCCTGGCACGGCCAAGAGCCTGATCGTGCGGAGCTTCTGCGACTGCCTGGGCATCCGCGAGACGACCCGGCCAATCGCCGAGGAGGACGGCCTGATGGCCGAACTGAGCAAGAAGGAGGCCGCGGTCGAGGACGTCCTGGGCGCCAGGCAGTCGCGCCGCCTGTTCGAGTACCTCCTCACCCGCTACACCACGCCGGAAGAAATCCTCGGCACCGTGATGATCCACCTGATCGTGCAGAAATCCGTTTACTTCCGCTTCACCCAGGGCATGGCCCCCCGCGCCGAAATCGTCTTCCTCGACGAGATCTTCAAGGCCAACAGCGCCATCCTCAACGCCCTGCTTTCGCTGGTGAACGAGCGCCTCTTCTACAACATGGGCGAGGCGTTCAGCGTGGACCTCATCACGGCCTACGGCGCGTCGAACGAGCCGCCGGACACCGCCGAGCTGGGCGCCCTCTACGACCGCTTCCCGGTCCGCATCGTCTCGGACCCCGTGCCCGAGGACCAGGTGGCCGATCTCCACCGCAAGGCCATGGAGCACGGCCGGCGGCGTTGCTTCGGCGTCCCGGCTGCGCCGGCCGCCCGCAACGGCAAGGTCGCCTCGACCAACGACTTCAGGCTCCTCCACAAGGTGCTGTATGACCACCTGGAGGACAGTTCGTCCGACGCCTTCCGCGAGGAGTTCGAGCTCATGTTCCGCAGGCTGCGCAAGGAGTACGGCATCTCGGACCGCACGCTCCACCCGCTCTACAAGCTCGCGCACGCCCGCGCCATGCTCGATGGCCGCCCGGCGGGCACCGAGGACCTCGCCGTGTTCAGGTACTGCGGCCAGACGGTCGAGACCGCCCGCATCCTGGCCCAAGAGGTCGGCGACACCATTCAGCACAAGAGGCCATAACCATGGCGCAACCGCTTGACCCCGCCGCCTGCGCGCCCATCATCCACCACGTGCTCTATTCGCTCGCCTGGAGCGCGGTCGCCACCGGCAGGACCCCCGCCGGCATCGCCGAAGCCTTCAACGACTGGTTCCGCGACCTCGTCCGTGAGAGCCACCTCCCAGTCCCATTCCCCGTCGTCTTCGACATAGGCATGCTTCTCACCCGCCGCAACGTGCGCTGCGCGACCGCCCAGTGGCGGGGCGGGGGGCGGGACCCGCGCTCCCAGGAGACCCTCGACGCCTACCGCGAATGGGTCCGGTGGCTCGACAGGACGCGCGCCCGCGACACCATCCACCAGGTGCGCCAGATGCTCGCCCGCACCGAGGCATCCACGGACCGGGGGAAGCGCAACGCCATCGTCCGCCTCTTCTTCCGCGAGCTGCTGGCCCCCTCGGAGGCCGTCAAAGCCGCCAGGGACCACGGCCAGTGGGCCTTCGCCGCCGGCGTCAACAGCCAGATGCTCCTCATCGAGGGGCCGGAAAAGGAGAATGTCCCCTTCTCTGCCCCCAACGCCACCACCCTCCCTCCCGACCTCGATGCCTGGCCCCCCCCGCAGAGCCTTGACGGCGAGAGCGCCAGGATCGAGGCCTTCCTGAGTGAGCTCACTCGCCAGGACTTCACCGAGGACACCCTGACCCGCCTCCTCTTCCTGTGCAACGCCACGCTCCACATGGAGAACGCCGCGAACCTTCTCGATGACGCGCTGGTGAACGAATGCGTGCGCTACAGGCCCCTCGCCTCGCGCCAGCGCCACATCGTCCGCACCAGGCCCACCCACCGTGAGATGGTGGACAAGCCATCGAAGCTCGAAGGCATCTACAACGGCGTCACAAAGGTCGAGAGGAAGCAGGACGTAGACCCCCTCTGGAACGTCCTCCCCGGGGAGCTGGCGTACTTCGAGGCGGACGAGATCGCCGGGCTCGACCACCTGGTGAACCGCAGCCCCCTGTTCATCAAGCACGAGAGCCCCGAGGACATCGTGCCCGAGCGAAGGGTGCTCGTGTGCTTCGTGGTAGACACAGGCGGCGACGACATCGCGGCGGAGGACATGCGAGCGGGCCGGGCCACGCCACCCTCCACCATCGGCCGCGCCCTCAGCTACGCGATGGTCTGGGACGCCGCGGAGCGGGTGCCGCGCCGCGAAATGGCCCTGAGCATGGCCGTCTACCAGTTCCAGCCGGACCGACTGGACCGGCACCTCTCCGTCCGCTCATCCCTCTTTCCGCTGCCGCTCGCCCCCCGGCGCGCCGACAACTACCACCGCCTCGTGGTCATTGACGACACCGTGCCCGAGTTCTACTACAAGGGCGCCGCGCCCACGGCCAGCAGGTCCTCCCTCGACCCCGATCCCTTCCGCTTCCTCGAGCGCGAGCTGGTCGGCCCCAGGTGGCACTCGGTCTACGCCGTGCTCCTGTGCGCCCCCAGGCGATTCGCCACCGTCCTGTCCACCACCCGCGTCATGCTGCGCCACGGCTTCCAGCACCGCGACGGCCTCGTCCTCATCGGCCTCGACCCCCATCCCGACCCCCAGTCCCGGCGGCACAGAGCGGGCAGCTTCCGCACGTTTCAGGAAGGGGCGCACGCCGCCACGCGCGGCCAGACCCAGTTGCCACACATGACCGAGGAGGAGGCCCGCGAGCTCTTCCTCGCCACCGTCATCGGCAAGCCTGCCCCGCGGCGCAGGGCACCCGTCGTCCTCATATGTGCCCAACCTGGGTTTTCCCTCGCCCACGGAAAAGGAGAGCTCCGTTGCCCGCGACGGCCAGCACGAAAGCCATAGACTTCCCCAGCATCCGGCAGGCGCTCGACTTCCTCTGCGTGTGCCTCGAGACGCCCCACTTCGGCGTGGCGCGGAAGGACCTCGACTCGCTGATAGTGCATGAAGAAGAGCAGCGCTGCGCCGTCGTCCTCGATTGTGCCGGCCTCGACGAGCGGAGGCGCGACTCCCTCACCCACGCCGCCGAGCAGGGCCAGGCGGAGTTCCTCGGCAGCCTCCGCCCCCTCGACCACGGCTCCAAGTTCACCATCAACTCCCTCCTCGACAGTGTCCAACTGGTCCCGAGCGACCCGAGCCCCGAGCTGCGGGCCGACGAGACGCGCACGGTCCTCATCACCCTTCCGAGGCCAAGCGGCGGCCGCAAGGACATCCTGGGGGACGTCTACGCGACCATCCCCAAGCGAGGCTACGGCAGCAGCCAGTATGCCTTCGTGGACCCCAACGAGGCGAACGGCTTCACCCGCTCCCTGATCTTCATCAAGGATGTCGCGCCCCACTTCGACCTGTGGGCGTGGGCGGAGGCGAACCGCGAGTTCGGCCCAAGGGTCTTCTACCCGTACGACTCTAGCCCGGGTTGCGCCCTCTTCGTCCAGGTCGGACGCCAGTTCCCCGTCAGGGAGGCACTTCGCCTATATGACCCCGAGCAGAACGAGTTCGTCCTCCTGGCCGAGGATGCGGCGCGGACCGGGCGGCTGACGCTGAAGATACGCGGGGATGAGCACGGCGGCTTCTTCATCCGGCCCCAGCAGGTGTTCGACATGCGCCTCTCGCGCGGGGCGCAGGTGGCGACCCTCGCCCTGGTGGCCCCGCCGGAGGCGCCGCACATCCCGATGGACCTGGTGGCGGACCCCACGCCGCGCCAGGCCCGCGAGGGCATCGAGGAGATCGAGCGCGAGATCGAGGCGCACAACAAGCACCTTCGCCAGCTCGACGCGCGGCGCCAGCGGGTCCTCCGCGGGCGCGTGAGCGAATGCTACGTCGCCTACGTGTTCGAGGAGACCGCGGCGCGCCGCCTCCCCGCGGCGCTCCGCCGCTTCATCGAGCAGCCGCGCTCCCATCTGGCCCACTACAGCTACGGCTACGCCGCCCGCCTCGGCCCGCGCGGCGCCGCCGCACACATCGTGGTGAGCACCACGCCCGTGAGCACTGCCTCCATCCTCTCCTCCGGGGCCGAGCGCACGTACGTGAGGCCCCTCGAATGGGCAGAATGGGGCCTGCCCCTCTTCGTCAAGCGCTGGGTCGAGCTGCGCCCACGCATTGACGAGCAGGACGCCGTCGAACCCCTCCTGGCCCGCCTCCGCCAGCGCCTCCACGACCTGGGGCAGGAGGCCCCGGACCCCGAGGCCTTCTGGCTGGCCGAGCCCGCCACCGAGGGCGTCGCCCTCGCCCCCATGCGCTTCACCTGCGTCGCCGGCACCAGGGGGCTCACCGACTGCATCGGCCTCCTCAACACCCTCGACATCGAGACCGTGCACACCGTGGCCCGCGAGGCCCAGGAGCGGCACGAAGAGCTGCGCCAGGCCGCCGCCGTCAACATCTCCCAGGCGCTCGCAGAATTCGAGGGCGAGCTCCTCGCCGAGGCGGCCGACAGGACCGGCAAAGCAGCCGCCGACTGGCACGAGGTGGTCCAGCGCCTCAGGGACGTCATCCAGCGCACCAGGGCCACGGAGAGCCAGGTCACGGAGAT
>VGYV01000360.1 GCA_016872855.1 Planctomycetota bacterium | reverse complement strand
GCCAGCCGATTCCACTCTTGCGCACTGAGCTCATATCACACCTCCTCTGGCCGGCCGCGTGCCGGCCGCCGCGCGCATATTCTACCCCACCGCGGCCCAGAACATCGTAAACCCTTTGTAACAAGGGGCCGTGGGCACACCCGGTTGCTCAAGGTTGGGGAATTGCTTCAGGACTGCTGAGGTGCGTCTGCTCCCAGGCCTAGGGCAGCCCGGGACACGTCCCTGACCCTCTGCGCCGTGCGAACGGCCTCCCCGGCCGCGTCGGCATCCGCGATCAGGCCGGGATAGCGCGCCTCCGTCCCAAGGACCGCAAGGCGGTCCAGGGTGTCCCGCAGTTCCTCCCACGACGGCTGCAATGGCAGGGCCAGATCGAGCAGGAGAGCCAGATCGTGCGTCTTGCGGAAGCTCACGCCGGCCTCCGCGAGCACGGCTTTCAGGTACTTCTCCGCGCACTGCTGGGCGTGGAAGCAAGCCGCATCGTAGTTGGGGTTCTCCGGGGCGCGAAGCTCGCGCCCGGCGGTCCGCCAGTCGCCCTCTGCTTTGGCCACCCACTCAGCCGTGCTTGGCTTCATACAGCGGCTTCCCGTGCTCCGTGATCTCGCGGAAGAAGTCATCACCCATGTCCAGTCGCGCGCGCAGTTCCTCCGGCGAGCGCACCATGAGGTCCACCGGAAAACCGGGCCGGAGCCGGCTGCGAATGGCCGCAGCATGCTCCCAGCTTCGCCCCTCGTGGGACGCGACGACCAGGAGGTCCACGTCAGAGTCCTCCGTCGGCGTCCCATCCGCGTGGGAACCGAACAGAATGATCCGCTCGACGCGGAACACATCGGCGATCTGACGCGCGAAGTCCTGGATTTGCCCCGTTGTCACCATGTCGGCTTCCCTTGCGTTCAGTGTAGCAACCGGCAGCCCCGCGTGTCAAGGCACACTCTCGGCCCACGCGCATTTGACCCCGCCCGCGGGAATGGTACAATGCTGGGACGCCGCACCTGGGCGGCGCGACCCTCACTCGAAAGGAGACGGCGGCATGCGTGGCAATGTGGCCCGAACTCTGGCGGCGCTGGCCGGCGTGGCGCTCCTGCTCGCGGGGTGCCTCGACTCCAAGGCAGTGCTTACGGTGAATCCCGACGGCAGCGCGACCCTGGAGCACACGCTCTACCTCAAGAAGCAGCCCGATGACAAGGAGCTGACACCCGAGCAGATGAAGGCGAACGTGGAGAAGGGCGTCGCGCAGCTCGGCGAAGGCGTCGCCGTCGCCTCCGTTGCGGCTGCCGCGCCGCGCGAGGGCTGGCGAGGCTACAAGATCACTTACAGCGTGGCCGACATCACGAAGCTCAAGATCGGCTACCTGCCACCCATCGGCATGGGCAAGCAGGACGAAGATGACCTGATGCGCTTCGAGTTCAAAGCCGGCGCAGTGCACCAGCTCACCATCGTCCGCCCCCCCATCAAGGCGGGTGAGGAGAAGGAGGAAGGCAAGGATGACCTGGACGCCGAGATGGCCGCCGCCTTCGAGGGCGCGGTCCTCGAGTTCCACCTCGCCGTCAAGGGCACCATCGTCACGACCAACGCCGACCACGTCAACGCCGCCAAGACCGGCATCCTGCTCTTCCGCGAGGACCTGGGCGGCCTTGTCAAGGACAAAGCGGCCCTTGCCACCGTCAAGGCGATGAGCAAGATCAAGGACGCCGCGGTCCTTGCCGAGAAACTCAAGGACGCCACGGTTCAGAAATACGTCCAGATGCAGTCCCAGCCGAGCGTCGTGGTCACCTTCAAGTAGGCCCTCCCCTGCCCTCTCAGAGCCCCCGGTCCGCTGGACCGGGGGCTGCCATGTCCAGCGCCCCCGGCAAGCTCAGGGCCACTCACTTAGTGACCGTGGCATCGCGCGCGATGGGCTGAAGCTCGATGGCGTGGTTGGCGCAGCGGACGGCGCAAAGTCCGCAACCGTCGCACTTGTCAGGGTTTATGGCGAAGCAGCCATCCTTCTGCTCGACGGCTGAGTAGATGCAGACCTTCTCGCAGAGGCCGCAGCCGACGCCGCAACCACAGGCCAGGCAACGACTTGCCTCGCGGCGGGCCGATGGCTCGTCGAGTTCCAGCTCCGCCTCGGCGAACTCGTTGACCCGAACGGAAGGCTCGCGCTCTGGGATGATGACGCGCGGCTCGTCGGGCTTCTCAATGTGGCGGGCCAGGGCGGTACGGGCCTCAAGGGGCCTAGCGATTGGCGATTGCGGATTTCGGATTGCGGATTGGGGGCCGTAAAGGAAACGCCCAATGGCGGCGGCGGCGCGCCGGCCATCGGCAATGGCCTCGACGACGGAGCCAGGGCGGCCAGCCGCGTCGCCCGCGGCGAAGACGTTGGGGAGGTTGGTGGCGCAGGTGGCTTCGTCGGCAAGCACTTTGCCGCTTCCAGTCGCAAGTCCTTGGGAGGCAAGGGCATCCGTGTCAGGGTGCTGGCCCGCGGCGACAAGGATGGTGTCCACCTGGAGGGTGAACTCGGCGCCTGTGACCGCCTGGCTCGGCCTCCGGCCGCCGACTGGTCTGGGCTCGAGGTAGCCGGCCACGCAGCGGAGGCCAGCGACCCGTCCGTCGTCCACCACGACGCTATGGGGGAGGGAGAGGTACATGATGCGGATGCCTTCGGCTTCGGCATCGGCGATCTCGCGCTCGTGGGCGGGCATCTCGGAGCGGGTGCGGCGGTAGACGACGTAAGCCACGTCCGCTCCTAATCTTAGGGCGCAGCGGGCGGCGTCGAGCGTCGTGTTGCCGCCGCCCACAACCGCGACACGCTTGCCCACCTCCGGCCGCTGGCCCAGGTTGACCCGCCGTAGAAAGGTCACGGCGTCCAGAACCCCCTTCGCGTCCTCGCCCGGCACACCAAGCCTGCCCCCCTTGTGGGCGCCCGTGGCGACGAGGATGGCGTCGAAGCCGTCCTTGCGAAGCGAGTCGAGCGTGAAGTCGCGTCCAAGTGCTTTGCCCGTAAGGATTTGGACGCCGAGGCGCTTGATGGCGGCGACCTCCTCGTCAACAAGGTGTTTGGGCAGGCGGTAGTCGGGGATTCCGACACGGAGCATGCCGCCCGCCACACCGAGGGCTTCGAAGACGGCGACAGCGTGGCCGGCGAGGGCCAGTTCGTGGGCGGCGGCGAGGCCGGCAGGGCCGCTGCCGACGATGGCGACCCGCTTGCCGGTCGGCGGCGCCGTGGCTATCTCCTGTTGTAGCAAGGGGATCTGGCGGCGGCCCCACTCGTCCACGAACCGCTTGATGGCGCGGATGGCGATGGACCCGCCGAGGGGCTTGCGGGTGCAGGCGTCCTCGCACGGGGCGTAGCAGACGCGACCGCAGATGGACTGGAAGGGGTTGCTGGCGCGGACGACGCGGACGGCCTCCTCGAAGCGCCCCTCGGCCACGAGGCGGACGTAGGACTGGGCGGAGACGCCGATGGGGCAGGCGGCCTTGCAGGGGGCGAGGACCTCGTAGCGCTTGATGGCCTTCATGTGCTTGCGGCGGTCCACGTCGTGGGCACCCAGGATGCGGGCGTTCACCTTGCCGCGGAAGTCATCAAGGGTCCTGTAACCCCGCTCGTCCATCCAGCGCTCCAGCCCGTCGCGCAGTTCACGGAGCACCCCGTAGCCGTTCATCACGACCGCGGTGCAGGTTTGGACGACTGTGGCGCCAACGAGGAGGTACTTCACCACGTCCTGCCACGAGGCGACGCCGCCGGAGCCTGCGATGTCAATGGCGAGTTGGGGGCGGATGGCGCTGATCCAGCGGAGGGGGTACTGGATGGCCCAGGGGCCGCCGTGGCCGGCGTAGCCGCCGTGCATGATGGGGCGTTCCTCCTGGATGTCTATCTCCAGGGCCGTCATGCGGTTGAAGATGGCCACGGCGTTAGCCCCTGCGGCCTCGACGCCTTTGGCCACGCCGAGCGGGGAGGTGATCATGGGGCTGAGCTTGGCGATGAGCGGGATAGTGACGGCCTGGCGGACGACCTCGACCGTGTGGAAGACGGTCTCCTCGACGGCTTTGCCGCGGAACGTGATGGAGCCGTGGGGGCAGGAGGTGTTCAGCTCGATGGCGTCGGCGCCGGCCGCCTGCATCTCCTGGGCGGCCCGTGCCCAGCCCTCATCGGCGAGGCAGTTGATGCTGGGGATGATCTTGACGGTGAGCTTGGCCTTGGCGTCGGCGACCTCCTGAGCGTAGCGGGCCAGGTCCCATTCGCTCGCCTGCTCGTAGGAGAAGAGGCTGAAGGTTCTTTCGGGGCCTAGGTCGTGGTGGATGATGGAGAAGCGCGGGGTCGGCGAGTGGCGGGCGAGTTCCTCCTCAAACCAGGATTTCATGACGATGGCGGCGGCGCCGTTGTCCTGGCAGCGGCGCATGCGCTCGACGGTTTCGGTGATGCCTGCGGAGGCCACGACGAGGGGGCAGTCGAGGTCGAGGCCGGCGTACTTCGCGCGAAGGTCAGCCAACGTGGGGTCTCCTGCCGTCAGCGGGCGGATTGCCGAGCGCCGAGGGCTTCCACTAGCGCCTCGAGGGCATAGGCGAGGCGCGCGACGGGCTCCTGGGCCAGCTCGGCCCGTGCGAGCTTCTGCTGGGCGTCGTCGAGGAATTCGGGCGCTCCAGCGCCCTGGGGGTCGCGGCGAAGGCAGCGGATGAGAAGGCGGGCAGCGTGGGCGACGCGGGTAGCCGCGGGAAGCAGGTCGTCCTGCGGAGCGGCCCTCAGGCCCACGTCGAGGAGCAAGAGGCGGGTCGGCAAGTCGGGCTTAGGATTCTGCCGCAGCTCGGCGGCGGCCAGGAGGTCGCACAGGGCGTCGGCGGCCAGCCGGAGCCGTTGGCTCGGCGCGGCCCCCGAGGCACGCGGCGGTCCGGTGGCCCGCCCGAGGATTCGGGTCAGGCCCCGTTGGCCCAGGGCCTCGAGGGCGCCTGCGGCGCGGGCGGCCAGGAAATCGGTTGTCTGAGCCTCGGTTCGGCCCATGTCGGCCAGCGCTCGCGCGAGGCGTTTGCCTGCCTCGGAGTCGCCCTTGCTAGCGGCGAGAAGGAAGCCGGCCTCGCACGCCGCCAGGAGGCGCTGGGGAGCGGGGTGTTGCGGCCAGGCGTCGTCGCTGACGGCGAGAAGGTAGTCGGTGAGGGGGTCGTCGAGGCGGGCGATGGTCGGCCGAGGCGTCACCCGTCCGCTGGTCACCACGCGGTGGCCGGTCCGGGGCTTCGTGGGGGTGGAAGGCTTGACAATGCGGCGATCATCGTCGGGCGGCTTCGGCACGGCCGCGGTGAGGCGCCAGTAGACGAGGAGGGCCAGGCCGAGCGCAATGGCGGCCACGGCGGCGACGACGTAGGGACGCCAGGGGGACGTTGGACGCAGTAGGCGCACCTGCTCCTCCAGCTCGCGTGCCCGTTTGCGGAGGTCAGAGAAGGCGGCGTGGGGGTCGGACTCGACCTCTTCGAGGAGCTCGGGGGCCTCGGCGATGTGGCCGGCGGCGAGTTCGGCCTCCACCTGCTGGAGGAACTCCTGAAGCTCGCTGCGCCGCTGGCGCTCCATGAGCTTCAGGTGGCCGCCGCAGGCGGCGCAGCGTTCGGCGCCCAGGCGATTCGTCCCCTCGCACTCCTCGCGGTAGCAGGGCTCGAAGAGGGCGACGCGGCAGGTGGGGCAGGCCGCATCCTCGGGCCCGACCGCCTGGTGACAGATGGGGCAGACGAGGCCAGTGAGGATATCGGCGGGGATTGCCTCCGTGACCGAGGTCTCCTCGCGTCGGATGGCCTCGCAGGCGGCCTCGAGGGCATGGCGGAACTCGGCCGCGGACTGGAAGCGCTCCTCGCGGTTGGCGCGCGTGGCGCGCTCGACGATCGCATCGAGCTCCTTCGGGACGAAGCGGTTGGACGCGCTGGGGGGCTGGCCCGAGGGGAGCTCGCCGGTGAGCATCTCGTGGAGGGTGACGCCGAGGCCGTAGATGTCGGCGCGAGCGTCAATGGCCTCGCCCGTGCCGCGCTGCTCGGGGGCCATGTACTTCGCGGTGCCCAGGCGCGAGCGGCGCTGCCGCTCGCCGGCGTCGTCCTCCTCCACCATGTGCGCGATGCCGAAGTCGGCCACCTTCACCGCCCCCTCGGCTTCGCTGATCAGGATGTTGCCAGGCTTGATGTCACGGTGCACCACGCCGGCCGCGTGGGCTGCCTCGAGGGCCTGGCAGATCTGGATGGCGATCTCGACCGCACGCGCCACGTCCACCTGCCCGTTCTTGATCTGGTAGCGCAGCGTGCGGCCGTGGACGTATTCCATCACGAAGAAGTACGTCTCGCCCACCCGCCCTCGGTCAATCACCCCCACGATGTTCGGGTGGCTCAGCGCGGCCAGGGCGCCGCTCTCGCGCTCGAAGCGCGCCACGAACCGCGGCACCGTGGCGTACTTCCGCAGCAGCACCTTGATCGCCACCTCGCGGTCCATCGAGAGCTGCACCGCGCGGTACACCGCGCCCATCCCCCCGTGGCCAACCAGGGCCACCACGCGGTAACCGGGAAACGTGTCGGGGCGGGCAAGCTCCTCCCCCTCGGCCAGCGAGGGCAGGACGAAGACCGCGGCGCACGACGGGCAGCGAATCTGCGGACCCTCTCCCTCCTTGGGGAGTTCCACCTCCGCCGAGCACCTGCCGCACACGATCTTCACACCGGGGCCTCCAACGCAGCTACTCTTGGCATTGTAGCAAGCCGCCCCGCGGACCGCAACCCGCTTGATTTCCGGGCGCCGGAGCGGGTATACTCAAGGGCGTGGGGAGTGGCTGCCCCGCCGGAGAAGGCAATGGACCCGAAGGTGCAGCAGATGCTCGGCGAACTGCGGGCCGGCCTGGAGGCCCTCTACGGCGACCGCCTGCGCCACCTCATCCTCTTCGGCTCCCAGGCCCGGGGCGACGCCGAGCCTGGGTGGGGGTCTGACATTGACATCCTCGCCGTGCTGGCGGACCCGGTAGACCTGGACGCAGAAGACGAGCGCACGGGCGACCTAGTGGCTGGACTGTCGCTCCGGCACGACATGCTTGTATCCCTCGTTCTCATGGAGGAATCCCGCTTCGTGCACCGCAATGGACCACTGCTGCGTAACATCCGGCGAGAGGGGGTGCCCGTGTGACTGCCGACGAACGCGACCTCATCGAGGATGCGCGCGAGAGCATCTCCGCAGCACGCCTGCTGCTGTCGGGCGGGCATCTCCGCTACGCGGCACCGCTTGCTCATTGACGCGTGCAAGGTGCGCCTGAAGGCCGACTACGGCCCTCGTCGAACGGTCACGGTGGAGAAGGCGGCTGAGCTGATCCAGCAGGCGGAGTACTTCCTGGAGATTGCTGATGAGCGGTTCGGGTCGCTGCCGCCAGCGGGGCCAGCTCAGCCCCCGTCAGGCGACACGGGCGAACCGTGAGCCGCCAGCTCACCGCCTCGTGCGGTACTTGCGCAGGACGCGCAGCAGGCGCTCGAAGTCGGCGGGCAGCGGGGCCTCCACGGTCAGGGGCGAGCCGTCGGCCAGCTCAAACTCAATGCGGCGGGCGTGGAGGGTGAGGCGGCCCATCAGCGGCGGCTCCGGGCGGTCCCCCTTCCGGCGATAACCAGGCTTGATCTCCGACAGGAACAGCGCGTTCGCACCTCCATACAGGGGGTCCACGGCCAACGGATGGCCCAGGCTGGCCAGGTGGAGCCGCACCTGGTGCTGGCGGCCGGTGAGGGGCTGCACCTCGACCAGGGTGTAGCCGCGGAAGCGCTCGGCCACGCGGTAGCGGCTCCTCGCCGGCCGCCCCTCGCGGCCCCGCGCCCGCATGCGGCCCCGCGTGGCGGTCGGGGCGATCGGCAGGTCCACCTCCCCCTCCCCCGCCGCCATCTCGCCGCGGACGAGGGCCAGGTAGTGCTTGGCCACCCGCCGCCCCTCAAAGGCCGCGCTCAGGTGGCGGGCCGCCGCCAGGTCCTTCCCCACCAGGAGCACGCCCGTCGTGTCTTTGTCCAGCCGGTGAATCACGTGGACCCGCCGGCAGGGGAACGGCGATTCGTGCTGCACGTGCCACAGCAGGCCGTTGATCAGCGTCGCCTCGAGCGTGCCCGGCCCGGGGATGACCGCCACCCCCGCCGGCTTGTTGATCGCCAGCACGTGGGCGTCCTCGTACAGCACCTCGAAGTCCAGCTTCTTCGGCTCGTAGCGGACGATCGGCTCGTCAGGCAGGGAGAGAACCACGCTCTGGCCGACGTGGGGCACGCACAGGTGGTCCACCCGCCGCCCCTCCACCGCCGCGTGCCCGTGGGCCACCAGCCGACGTATCCGCGAAAGCGGCAGCGTGGGCAGCATCGCCGCGAGGAACTCGACGATGTCCCGGTATTGCTCGTCTACACGAAGCTCGATCGTCTCCATCCACTCGTCCTCCTCCTCGTCCTCGTCCTCGTTCTCGATTCTCCCGGGTCTGCGTGGACCGAGAGTTCTCGAGGACGAGGACGACGACGAGGACGAGGACGATTATACAGAGCTGGCACGGTGTGCGGCAACCTGGTAGAATGCGGGCGGGGCCACAAGAGGAGACACTAATGCCACTGGCGGATATGCTGCACTTCGATGAGAAGGGGCTGATACCCGCGCTCATCTTCGACGCGGCGACGAGCCAACCCTTGACCCTCTGCTACCTCGACCGTGCTGCACTCGAACGGACACTCGAGACGGGCCTCGTCCACGTCTTCCGCCGCTCGCGGGGCCGCGTGATGCTCAAGGGCGAGACCTCGGGCCACACGCAGCGCGTGGTCGAGGTGCTGGTGGACTGCGACGGGAATTCGCTCGCCATCGCCGTCGAGCAGAAA